>JAZDLZ010000081.1:0-12650 GCA_043801535.1 Pseudomonadota bacterium | reverse complement strand
CGATCCTGCTCCGAGCGCAGTCCCGACCCCACGACGATGGCCGTCGCTGTGCCTGCGTTGGCCCATGGCGCATTCCTCCTGCCACATGAACGTCCCGGCGACGAACGTAGGTGGCCGCACAATCATGGACGATCACACCCGATCTGCGTGTTCCGCTTGACGGCGGCCAGCAGGTTCGCTACAACGCCCACGCACCGCACTAGTCCTACCATTGCGGGGTAATCACATGCTTTTCAACCTGGCAAACATACTCGTGTTTCTTGGGTTGGCGGCGGCCCTCATCCTGGCGCTGCTGATCGTGGGGGGCATCTTCCGTCCCAAAACACCCGACCAGACGAAGATTCTGATCTACGAATGCGGAGAGAGGCCGATTGGCCAGGCGTGGTTCAACTTCAATCCGCGTTTCTACATCGTCGCGCTCGTCTTCTTGATCTTCGATGTCGAGATTGCGTTCACCTTCCCAGTGGTGACTACTCTGCGTAGCTGGGTGCAGGCTGGCGCTGGCAGCGTTGCGATCGTGGAGCTGCTGGTGTTCCTGGCGATTCTCGCGTTTGGGCTCGCCTATGTCTGGTGCAAGGGCGATCTCGAATGGATTCGCCAAGCAGCGAACGCGAAGGGCACCGGCGCCAGCGCCGGGTCCGACTCGAAATCCGGGACGGGCGGCGCCAATGATTCGCCAGCGAGCTCGACCGCCAGCGAGCTCGACAAGGCTGCACGCGAGAAGGCCGCATGATGGAGCCCAAGATTGTTTTCGAAAAGCTACAGGGACGATTCGGGGATGTTGCCTTTGGCTATACCGAGGGCGGAGGGGTAAAGGATCCGTTCTGCAAGGTGAAAACGGAGAAGTTGGTCGAGGCTGCGCTCTTTCTCCGTGACGACCCCGAGCTGCGCTTCGACTTTCTGCAGTGTGCTACTGCGGTGGATCTGCTCAAACAGGGGTTGTTCGAGGTCGTCTACCACCTCTACTCCTACCAGCACCACCACAGCTTCGTCGTCAAGGTGGACTGCCCTCGCCAGAATCCAGTCGTTCCGTCGGTGGTGAGCGTGTGGCCAACTGCTGATTGGCTCGAGCGGGAGCAATTCGACCTCCTGGGAGTGCAGTTCTCCGGCCATCCCAGTCTGCGGCGGCTGCTGTTGCCCGACGATTGGGAAGGCCACCCGATGCGCAAGGACTACCAGCTACCGCCGGGCTATCGAGGAATGCCTACGACCAGGCCGTCGACGCTCGATCTGTTGGTGGCGTTCGACAAGGCGAATCCACAGGCCAAGGCAGTAGCATTGCCAGCGGCGGCATCGGCGCCATCACCGTCGGCGGCCGGCGAAGCATCGCCGGGCGGCAAGCCGCAGAACGAAAAGGGCGTGGCATAATGGCAGGCGACGTCATTCTCAGCACCGGATCCGACGAGCTCGTCATTAACATGGGACCGCACCACCCCTCGACCCACGGGGTGATCCGCTTCATCGTTCGCACTGACGGCGAGATCATGCGCGAGGCCGATCCCGACGTTGGCTACCTGCACCGGGCTATCGAGCACATCGCCGAGAAGTGCAGCTACGAGGGGTTCATGCCGTACACCGACCGGGTGGACTACCTGGGAGCAATGACCGCCAACCACGTGTGGGCAATGGCGGTGGAGAAGCTGGCCGACCTCGCCGTGCCGGAGCGCGCAGAGTGGCTGCGGATGATCAGCGACGAGCTGAACCGTATTGCCTCCCACCTGGTGATGGTTGGTGCCATGGCCATGGACATCGGCGCGATCACTCCGTTCACCCACATGCTGCGTGAGCGCGAGTACATCAACGACTTGCTCGAGGAGCTCTGCGGCGCCCGCCTGACCTATAACTATCATCGGATCGGCGGAGTAGCCAAGGACGTGCCGGAGGGCTGGCGTGACAAGGTGCTCGCGTTTCTCGATCGTTTCGAGCCGATCATCGACGAGTTCAACCGGCTGATAACCGAGAACCAGATCTTCGTCAATCGGCTCGGCGGAGTCGCGGCGGTGCCGGGAGCCGAGGCGATAGCCTATGGCCTGGTCGGGCCCAACCTGCGCGCGTCGGGAGTCGATTTCGACCTTCGTCGCGATCACCCGTATTCGATGTACGCCAAGACGGAATTCCGAGTCCCGGTCGGTCGCGGCGAGAAAGGGGCGGTTGGCGATTGCTGGGATCGCTTCTGGCTGCGCGTCGAGGAGTGCCGCGAGTCGACCAAGATCGTGCGCCAGGCGCTCGTCGAAATCGAGAAGACTCCCAAAGGCGAAGTGTGGGCGAAGCCCAAGAAGCTGAAGCCGACCGGCGAAGCGTATGCCCGGGTGGAATCGGTGCGCGGGGATCTTGGCTGCTACGTCGTTGCCGACGGTGGCACCAGTCCGTGTCGAGCTCACTTCCGCACTGGCAGCTATACTGCGATGCAGATCATCAAGCCGAAATCCGCGGGAATGATGGTCGCCGACCTGGTGGCGCTCATTGCGTCCGTGGACGTCGTTGCTCCGGAGATCGATCGGTGAGGACACAGAAATCAAAGCTAGCAAAGCTAGCAGAGCTAGTAGAGCTGGCAGCAGTCGCCGTACCGGTGGCACTGGCAGCGATCGCTGGATGCACGCCGGCACCGGCCGAGCAGTCGATTCGGGACATCCGTCCTACCACTCTCGAGATCGACGAGAAGATGCTCATCGAGACCAGGACGGAGCTGGAGGCTCTTGCGCCTTGCCAGGTGCATCTCGACGGTGAGATTGCCACGCCCGGCAAGGCTCCAGTCAGGCGCAAGCTGGTTATCGACGGTGCCCGTGCCACTGCCCCGGCGGGGGCCAGCACCTCGACCCGGGTGCTCGTCGACATCGACAGCAAGCTCGAGGCGCAGCTCGGTGGTCACGCCGTTTTCAACGGACGCGTCGAGGTCTACCAGCGTGACCTGGGACGGGCCGCCCGCGACAACGTCCGTCTCGACTTCTTCCCCGCCACCTTGCGCGCCGCCTCGGTTGCAGTGGCTGCTGGCCCGGCGCTGTCCTGGATGCCCGACGCCATCGTGTGCTTGTTGATGGTGCTCCTCGCCGCGGTGCCGCTCCTGGTCGTGGCCGCGCTCGGCGCCGCGCTGATCATCGTTGCCGAGCGCAAGATCTCCGGCCGCATGCAGTCGAGGCTGGGACCCAACCGGGTAGGGCCCAATGGCTGGGGACAGTTCGTCGCCGACGCGGTCAAGTTCCTGCTCAAGGAGGATTTGGTGCCGCGCGAGGCTGATCCCTGGCTTTTCCGGCTTTCGCCGTACCTGGTCTTCATGGGAGTGTTTGCGACCTTCCTGGTGGTGCCCTTCTCGCCAGTGGCGGTTGTCGCCGACCTCGAGGTCGGCATCCTCTATTTGCTGTCAGTCACGTCCCTGGTGGTCGTTGGCATCATCATGGGTGGCTGGGCCTCGAACTCGAAGTGGTCGCTCCTCGGTGGCATGCGTTCGGCAGCACAGATCATCAGCTACGAGCTACCGGCCGCGGTCTCGGTGCTGGCGGTGGTGGCGCTCGCCGGCACGCTCTCCACTCAGGGCCTGGTAGCAAACCAGGGCGGCTGGCCATGGGAGTGGCACCTCTTCGACAACCCGCTGACCTTCGCCTGCTTCTTCATCTACTTCGCCTCCGCCCTCGCCGAGGGCAATCGTACTCCGTTCGACCTCCCCGAGGCCGAGTCGGAGCTCGTGGCCGGCTACACGACCGAGTATTCCGGCTTCCGCTTTGCCGCCTACTTCATTGCCGAGTGGGTGAATCTCATCGTCATCGGTGCGGTCACCACCACCTTGTTCCTCGGGGGCTGGCAGCTTCCGCTGGTGTCGCCGCTCGCGATCGAAGCTTCGACGTGGCTGCATGTCGCGTCGCTGGTCGTGTTCGGCATCAAGACGGTCTTCGTCGTGTTCGTCATCGTCTGGCTGCGCTGGACGCTACCGCGCTTCCGCATCGATCAGATGATGGCTCTCTGTTGGAAGTACTTCCTGCCGATTGCCTTGTTTGCCCTGGTGGTGGTGGCTACCTGGGTATGGCTGGCGCCACCCTGGCTGCGCCTGGCGATGCGCTACGCAACCGCCGCAGTGTGCGGCGGTGGGATTCTGTTCTTCTTCCTCGCCCGGGTCCGCTACACCAGCAGGACTACCAGGGTGATTGCGCTGCGGGGAGCCTGATCACGATGAGCCTGCCAGCGAACGTCCAAGACAAGAACAACGACCCCAAGAGCGGCAGCGGGTGCGGCAGCGGGTGCGACCGGGGTTACTTCGGTAGCATATTCCATGCTGGCCGCACGATCCTCGAGGGAATGGCGATAACCTTCACCTACCTCTTCCGCAAGCCAGTGACGGTGGAGTATCCCGACCGGGTGCCGTTGCCGATAGCGGACTCCCTGCCCGAACGCTATCGTGGCTTCCTGGAGGTCGACGTCGATATCTGCACGGCCTGCAAGGCGTGCGAGCGCGACTGTCCAATCGGTTGCATTGCCATCGACGTCGGCAAGGTCGACGGCGTGCGGGCGATGACCAGATTCGACATCGACGTGGGCAAGTGCATGTTCTGCGGTCTGTGCGTCGAGGCCTGCCCGACGGAGGCCAAGGCGCCGGGCGATAGCGAGCCGACCAAGTGTATTCGGTTTTCCAGGGAGTTCGAGGGAGTCGTGCCAGACTATCCTGCTCTCACCTACCGCTTCGTACGGCCTGGCGACGCGATCGTGCCGTTCAAGCCCAAGAAGGGGGAAGCCAACGCCACCGTGCGTCGCGGCGAAATCGCCCGCGCTGCCAGATTGCGCGCTCGCCAATTCAACGCTCTGGCGGTGGAATGGGCTCTGAAAAACGGAGCGGCGCCACGACCGCCGGCGCCGGATCCGCGCGCGGCGCTGCTCGAGGAAAACGCGGTGCTCGCCCGCGCCCAGGAATTGGCAGCGCTCGTCGCTGCCGCCGGAGACGACCGGGAGGAGTTGGTCGTGCTCTTGTACGACAAGGCACTGGGCCAGACCGACTGCGGAGAGTGCGGCTATGCGGGATGCCAGGCCTATGGACAGGCGATCATCGCCCGCCGGGAGAAATCGGTCTCCAAGTGCCGGCGTGGCGGGGCGCAGGCTGCCCGTGACATAAGCTTGATCGCGAGCTCGCTCGCCGGGAAATCCCCCGAGGATGCCGTGCCCCTGGCGATCGAGGCAGCAGCCAAAACACCACCGGTGGTCCCGATCGGCGGCGTTTTGCCATTGGCAAGAGTGGGAGGCTGATTCATGACTCCTATTATCTTCTACGGGCTGGCGCTACTGGTCGTACTCTCGGCGCTGGGAGTGGCGTTGGCCCGGAACATCCTCTATTCCGGTTTTGCGCTCCTCGGTACGTTGCTGGGAGTCGCCGGACTGTACTTGTTCATCGGCGCCGATTTCCTCGGCGTGGCGCAACTGGTGATCTACGTCGGTGGCATCCTGGTGCTCATCTTGTTCGCGGTGCTGCTGACCAATCGTATCGGTCAGGTCAAGATCAGCAGTCTCTCGGTGAATCGTCTGGTCGGAGCAGTGGCGGCGGCCCTCCTGTTCGGCCTGCTCTTCGAGGTCATGCTCGACACTCCCTGGCCGCAGATCGAAGAAGCCGCTGCCCCCACTACCGCTCGTCTGGGCGATGCCTTTCTCGGCGAGTACTTGCTGCCCTTCGAGCTCGCCTCGCTGGTTCTGCTGATGGCCCTCGTCGGGGCAATGGTCATTGCACGGCGCGCTGCCAAAGCTCCGGCCAATTCCGAGGCAGAAGCTCAGGCAATACGGAGGCTCGAGTAGCATGTCGTGGTCAAACATCGGGCTGCACCACTACCTGATAATCTCGGCGGTGCTGCTCACCATCGGTCTTTTCACGGTGGCGACTCGCCGCAACGTGGTGGCAATTCTGATGGGCGTCGAGCTGATGCTCAATGCCGCCTCGCTGAACTTCGTTGCATTCTCCCACTACGTTCACGGGAGCGTGGCCGGGCAGGTGTTCTCGGTTTTCATCATCATCCTCGCGGCTGCCGAGGCGGCGATTGCCCTGGCCATTGTCTTGGCCATATTCAGGCATTTCCGGGTAATCGATGTCGAGGAAACCGCAACCCTCCGTGAGTGAGCGACCACCATGGGTGATACCTATACTGCGGCATTCCAGAAGGTGCACGAGCTAGGGTTTCTCTGGCTCATTCCGCTGTTCCCGCTGATCGGGGCAGCGGTGAACGGCATCCTGGGAAAGAAGTTGCAGGATCGATTCGGCAAGCGCGCCGTCCA
The DNA here is from genome assembly GCA_043801535.1 of Pseudomonadota bacterium. Taxonomy (GTDB): domain Bacteria; phylum Myxococcota_A; class Polyangia; order Haliangiales; family SHYZ01; genus JAZDLZ01. The sequence goes on along the minus strand of JAZDLZ010000081.1, from coordinate 6,410 downwards.
CACCATCGCCGTCGGCGCGATGGTGCTCTCCTCGCTGGTCGCCTGCTACGCGTTCATTGCCAAGCTGCTGCCAGCACCAGCCGGCGAGCGAACCTTCCGCGACCTGGTCTTCCCGATGATCCAACTCGGAGCGCTCCAGGTCGACTTCGCCCTGCTGCTCGACCAGCTCTCCGGCACGATGACGCTCATCATCACCCTCATCGGCACCCTGATCCACGTGTACTCGATCGGCTACATGGCCGGCGAGAAATCGTACTGGCGTTTCTTCTCGTACCTCAATCTGTTCGTGTTCTCGATGCTGCTGCTGGTGCTGGGAGACTCGTTCATCCTCATGTTCTTCGGCTGGGAAGGCGTTGGACTGTGCTCCTATCTGCTGATCGGTTTCTGGTACACCGATCGATCCAAGGCAGCGGCCGGAATGAAGGCGTTCGTGGTCAACCGCGTCGGTGACTTCGCTTTCTGCTGCGGCATGTTCCTGCTCTTCTGGGGTCTCGGCGGGGCATGGGAGCACGATCGCTTCTACCAGCAAGAAGTCACCAGCGTGCAGGTAGTGCGCGTCGATCCGTCGGCGCACCATGCCGGCACCGGCCACGGCGACGAAATCGCCCACGCCGCCCAACCCGCTGCTGCCGCCGCTGCCGCTGCTGGCCACGGCACGGCTGGCGCCGGGACGACTGGTGAACCGACCACCGTGAGGATCGGGCCGACCGTGATGTTCCACGAGCTCAGGCAGCAGCTCGCGATCACCCGATCCGACGGTGTTCGCCCGCTTGCCGAACGAATGACTGGCTCCACGGTCTGGGGCATTCCGATCCTCTTCCTGGTCGGGTTGTGCTTCTTCATCGGTGCTGCTGGCAAGTCGGCGCAGATACCGCTCTACGTGTGGTTGCCCGACGCCATGGCTGGTCCGACGCCGGTGTCGGCGCTGATCCACGCCGCGACCATGGTAACGGCCGGCGTCTACATGGTTGCTCGCCTCAACTTCGTGTTCTGGCTCTCCCCGGGAGCGATGACAGTAGTGGCGACCGTCGGAGCAGTGACCGCCCTGTTCGCCGCCACCATGGGACTCTTTCAGTACGACATCAAGAAAGTCCTCGCCTACTCGACCGTGTCCCAGCTCGGCTACATGTTTATCGGCGTCGGCGTCGGTGCCTGGTGGGCGGGCATTTTCCATCTGCTCACCCACGCGGCGTTCAAGGCCTGTCTGTTCCTGGGCTCCGGCTCGGTAATCCACGGGATGCACTTCCTCGCCCATCACGGCCACGGCAATGACGGCGACGATCATCAGCAACGCGACCTGCGACTTCGGGCTGACCCCGCCGACCCGCAAGACATGCGGAACATGGGTGGGCTGGCCAAGCTGATGCCGCGAACCAGGCTCACCTACCTGATCGCCTGCATCAGCATTGCTGGCTTCCCGATTGCCGCTGGCTTCTACTCCAAGGACGAGATTCTCTGGAAGGCGATGGCGAACGGCTCGACGCTGGTTCCTGGCCCGCTCTTGTGGTTCGTCGGCTTCCTCGCTGCTGGCTGCACCTCGTTCTACATGTTCCGCAGCTACTACTTCACCTTCTTTCACCGCGAGGCGACCGCGGAGATGAAGCACCACGTCCACGAATCGCCGGCTTGCATGACTTACGTGCTGTGGGCGCTGGCCGGTCTCGCGGTGGTGACCGGACCCATCCTCGGCTTCCCGATGCTCTGGACTGGCAGCGAGCCGCTCTTCGAGCAGTGGCTCCACCCGGTAACCTCGCTCGGTCCGTTCCGCCAGCACATCGAATCGCACGGTCTCGAGTGGGCGCTCATGCTGGCATCTGTCGGTATCGCCACCCTTGGTTGGCTCACCGCCCGTTTCTTCTACCGGGATGCTGCTGCCACCGAGCGCAAGCTGGCCGACCTCAAGAGTCGCTTTGCCGGCACCCACCGGCTGCTCTACAACAAGTATTGGGTCGACGAGATCTATCAGGCGACAGTGGTGCGGGGATTCATGGCGCTTTCCCGCTGCCTGGCAACGATCGACAAGAAGATCGTCGACGGACTGGTCAATGCCACCTCGCCCCTGATTCGCGGCGCGTCCTGGCTCTCCGGCTGGATCGACCGGACGTTCGTCGACGGCGCAGTGAACGGAGTCGGGGCGGTAGTCATTGCCCTGGGCCGCCACGGGCGCCGGCTCCAGACCGGCAGAATCAACAACTACGCGTACGGAGTCGTCGTTGGCGTGATCGTGCTTTTCCTCTTCCCTTCACTGATGAAGTAGACGGCAAGAGAAAGACTGACCAAGTTGGTATCGAAGTTGGCACTGACGATGAGGTTCCTGATGAAGCCCAAGCTCTCTGCGATGGCCGGTTGCGCGGCCGTTCTGGCTCTGGCAGCGTTCCCAGCACGAGCAGAAAACCAGGCTGCTCCGCGTCTTTCGACAGACCTCGACAGGCTGACCTTCCCGACTCGGGGAGGCACAGCCACTCTGACCATCCGCAATACTGGCAACGCTCCTCTCGACGTCATGCAAGTCAGGGTCGTCGAGGAGGGCTTCGAGAAGAAGAGCCAGGAGCTCAAAGCTCGGGGTCCGGTATTCACCGTGACCAGCCAGCAGGGTGCCGCTGGCGCTGATGCAGCTGGTGGCAACGCCGGAGGCGCCTTCACCGGCACGATCCTCGCGCCCGGCCAGAGCACCGAGCTGCTGGTTGCTTATCGGCCGACAGGAAAACAGCAGCAAGCGTTTGGCTCGCTGCAGATCGTCACCGACGACACCAGCCTGGCACCGGAGGTGTGGAGCTCCCCGCCAGGCCGCGGCAACGCCAAGCGCGGAGTAGCAGGCGTATCGCTGGTGGTCAAAGGTGGCTTCCTGCGCAGCAACGCCCTGCCAATCATGGTCTTCTTCCCGTTGCTGGGAATTGCCGCCCTGTTCTTGGTGCCACGCCGGCGGGAAGACCTGGTGAAGTGGGTTGCCTTTGCTTCCACCCTGGTCCCATTGGCGGTCGCGGTCTACCTGTACTTCAACTACGATCGCAGCCTGGGAGTCAGCGACGGCGGCTGGGGCTTGCAGTTCGTTTCTCACCTGGTGTGGATCGAGCGCTTCAACATCGAGTTCTTCATGGGTACCGACGGACTCTCGATATTGATGCTGCTCTTGACCGCCCTGGTGTCGGCGATTGCCTGCATCTCTTCTTTCTCGATCAGCAAGCACGTGCGCGGTTACTTCGCGATGTTCCTCCTGCTCGAGACGGGAATGATGGGTACCTTTGCGGCGCTCGACTTCTTCCTCTTCTACGTCTTCTGGGAAGTGATGCTGCTACCGATGTACTTCCTCATTGGCATCTGGGGAGGACCGCGCAAGGAGTACGCGGCTATCAAGTTCTTCCTCTACACGCTCGCTGGCTCGGTGCTGATGCTGCTGGCGCTGATCGCGCTCTACTTCTACTCCGGCACCTCGGGAGTGTTGGCGTCGGGCGCGCAGCTGTCCCTGGTCAACGGTACGCCGGCAGCCCATACCTTCGACCTGATGAAGCTCACCCACATCAATAGCTTCGCTGCCGCTCCGCTTCTCCTCGGCGCCAAGTTCACCTACATGGTCTGGGTAGGACTGTTCATCGGCTTTGCCATCAAAGTCCCGATGTTCCCGTTCCATACCTGGCTTCCCGACGCTCACGTCGAGGCGCCGACCGCCATCTCGGTCATCCTCGCCGGCGTTCTCCTCAAGATGGGCACCTACGGAATGTTCCGTTTCAACTTTGCCATGCTGCCCGACGCCACCGAGTGGGCGCGGCTAACCGTCGCGGTGTTCGGCGTGATCAATATCCTGTACGGCGCGTTCTGCGCCATGGCGCAGACCGACCTCAAGAAGCTGGTCGCCTACAGCTCGGTGAGTCACATGGGCTACTGCCTGCTGGGCATGGCAGCGCTCACCGAGCAAGGAATGGCCGGCGCCATTATGCAGATGTTCAATCACGGGACCATCACCGCGATGCTGTTCCTCTTGGTCGGCGTCATCTACGACCGCGCTCACACTCGCGGCGTCAACGAGTTCGGCGGAGTGGCGACCGTGATGCCGCGCTATGCTGCCTTCTTCGGGTTTGCCTTCATGGCATCGCTCGGTCTGCCCGGGCTCTCGGGATTCATCGGCGAGGCGCTGGTCTTCATCGGTGCCTTCAACGTCTACCGAGTGTTGACCATCCTGGCGGTCACGGGCGTGGTGGTGACTGCCGCCTACCACCTGTGGGCAATCCAACGGATCCATCTCGGCCAGTTCAAGGAGAAGTGGCGCGAGGCGCTCAAGCTCGACATGAGCCCGCGGGAAACTACCATGCTGGTGCCGCTGGCAGTGATCGTGCTGCTACTCGGCTTCTATCCGATGCCGGCACTCGACTTGATGAGCACCGGTGTCAAGGATCTGCAAGACCTGTTGGCCAACCATCAAGGCGCAGTGCGAATGGTTGCGACCTCGTCTGCTGCGCTACTCGGTGGCGCTGGCGCTGCTCACTAGGTATTGAGGGGGAAGGCAGTAAATTAAATGATTCTCTCGAATCTGGAATCGCTGAATTGGTTCGCCCCCGAAATTGTCATCACCGCCGGAGTGCTGGTGGTGCTGCTCGCCGACCTGATTTCCGGTCGCGGCCGGCGCTACCTGTCGTTCGGGCTGGCGCTGCTGACGCTGGCCGGCGCGGCAGCAGCGCTGCTACTGACGGGAGACAGCGAGCCGCGAGGACTGTTCTCTGGCACGCTGGCGCGCGATCCGTTCGGTGATTTCTGGAAGGCGCTGTTCCTCATCACCACTGGCCTCGTTGCCGTGCTTTCATTGCGCTCGAAGGAGACAATCGACTCGGCCGACGGCGATCGCGAGGTCGGCGAGCTCTATGCGCTCCTGCTGTCGGTGTGCCTGGGAATGTTCCTGATGGCTGGGGCAACCGACTTGCTGGTGGCCTACCTCGCGCTCGAGACCGTGTCGATTCTCAGTTTCGTCCTCGCCGGCTACAAGACGCGCGACCGCCGTTCTTCCGAGGCTGCGCTCAAATACGCCATCTACGGTGGAGTCGCGTCGGCGGTCATGCTGTACGGGCTCTCGCTCCTCTACGGGATGGCAGCATCCACCTCGCTGGCGGCGATCCGCGAGGCAGCAGTGGTGAACAGCTCCTCCACGACTCTCGTGATCGCCATCACCATGGTCATGGCTGGCTTCGGCTACAAGATCGCCGCGGTTCCCTTTCACATGTGGTGTCCCGACGTCTACGAAGGTGCGCCCACGCCGATTACCGCCTTCCTCTCGGTAGGTCCCAAAGCGGCCGGCTTTGCGCTACTGATGCGCTTCTTCAGCGGCGCAGTGCCGATCGACCTTCGCGGCGGCATCGATCTGTTCGGCTCCAATCCCTGGCCAGTGTTTCTGGGCATCATCGCAGTCGCCACCATGACCCTCGGCAACCTGGTCGCGATCGTACAACAGAACGTCAAGCGCATGCTCGCCTACTCTTCCATCGCCCACGCTGGCTACGTTCTTCTCGGTCTCACCGTGCAGACGCCCGACGGACAGCAGGCCATGATGTTCTACCTCTTCGTCTACCTGCTCATGAACGTCGGCGCTTTTACCGTCGTGGTGGCGCTGATCGAGAAGGGGTTGGGCGAGAAGATCGACGACTTCCGCGGTCTCGGCTATCGGGCTCCGTTCATCGGCGTCATGATGGCGGTCTTCCTCTTCTCCTTGACCGGCCTGCCGCCGACCGCGGGATTTGCCGGCAAGTTCCTGCTCTTCGCGGCGCTGATCAAACAGGGTGGCGACCTTTCCGTTACCCTCGCCCTGATCGCCGTGGTCAATTCGGCGGTGTCGCTCTACTACTACGCGCGCATTCTGAAGGCCATGTTCTTCGACAAGCCAGCGACCGAGAGCGCGGCCCCGGTCATCATCGACCGGCAGCACAGAATCATGCTCGGCGCCCTGGCTGCCCCGATCCTCATCCTCGGCATTTTCTGGGGACCGCTCGAAGCGTGGGCCCAGCAGTCGTTCGCCATGTGGAGTCGCTAGACTTTTCATCAACGTCCAGGTTCCCGGAAAGCTGCCTGTGTCCCTCGAGGACTCTGAGCACGACGATCGCTTTCTCCTCGACCCGGTAAACGATTCGATACCCGCGGTAGATGACCTCGCGGAGCTCGCCTGGCTCATCCTCGAGGACTCTCCGCCCGGCGCGAGGCATCGCTGCGGCATCTCGAGCGCGTTTCCTGAGCTTGTCGCTCCATGCCCTCGCAACACTCGGTTTGTCCTTCGCAATGAACGAGCTGATCTCGGGTGTGATCGTTGCTCGTTGGTCCCCCGTCGATGGCGGCGAAACCAGAGCGTCAGCGATACCCGACGTGGACGTGTCTCGGTCGGATGGACATGACAAGGCACCCGAGGGAGCGCAGGCCGTTCTCGGTCTTTGGTC
>JAZDLZ010000075.1:0-3478 GCA_043801535.1 Pseudomonadota bacterium | reverse complement strand
GACCAAAGACCGAGAACGGCCTGCGCTCCCTCGGGTGCCTTGTCATGTCCATCCGACCGAGACACGTCCACGTCGGGTATCGCTGACGCTCTGGTTTCGCCGCCATCGACGGGGGACCAACGAGCAACGATCACACCCTCCGCGAGATATCCGACTGCCTCCTCGCAGTGGTACAGCTAGTCTAGGTGAGTACCATGGCCAGCGACTCCAGATCCTTGATCTGGTCGCGGAGCTGGGCGGCGCGCTCGAAGTCCAGCTCCTTGGCGGCAGCGTGCATTTCGGTGCGAAGGCGCTCGATGTGGCTGGCCAGCTCGTCGGGCCTCTTTAGCTGGTAGGCGGTGGCGGCGCGCTCGGCTGCCTTGGCTGGGAGGTCGACGTAGTCGTCCTGGTACGATCGGCACGAGAGGTCGAGAATCGAGTGCTCGACGGTGCGCGGAATGATTCCGTGCTCCTGGTTGTGCTGCGCCTGGATGGTGCGCCGCCGATTCGTTTCGTCGAGCGCTGCCTGCATGGATGCGGTCGTGCGGTCGGCATACATGATGACTCTGCCGTTGACGTTGCGCGACGCTCGACCACAGGTCTGAATCAGGGAACGGTTGGCGCGCAGGAATCCTTCCTTGTCCGCGTCGAGGATGGCGACCAGCGACACTTCGGGAAGGTCCAGCCCCTCGCGTAGCAAGTTGATTCCCACCAGGACGTCGAATTCGCCGCGCCGCAGATCGCGGATGATCCCGACCCGCTCGAGAGTGTCGATATCGGAGTGGAGGTAGCGGACCTTGACCCCGAGATCGGCATAGTACTCGGTCAGGTTCTCGGCCATTCGTTTGGTGAGAGTCGTGATCAGCACCCGCTCGTTCTGTTCGGCGCGCCGGCGAATCTCTCCGAGGAGGTCGTCTACCTGGCTGGCCACTGGTCGAATTTCGATCTCTGGGTCGAGCAGCCCGGTCGGCCGAATGATCTGCTGCACGACCACGCCGCTGACGAGGTTGAGCTCGAAGTCACCAGGGGTGGCAGAGACGAAGATGGTGCTGCGCGCGCGTTGCTTCCACTCCTCGAATTTCAGCGGCCGGTTGTCGAGCGCCGACGGCAGCCGGAATCCGTCTTCCACCAGGGTGCCCTTGCGCGAGCGGTCCCCGTTGTACATGGCCTGGAGCTGCGGGATGGTCTGGTGCGATTCGTCGACGACGGTGAGGTAGTCCTCGGGGAAGTAGTCGACCAGGGTCGGTGGCGGCTCGCCGGGCTGGCGCCCCGACAGGTGGCGGGAGTAGTTCTCGATGCCATTGCAGTGGCCGAGCTGCTCCAGCATCTCGATGTCGAACATCGTCCTCTGCTCGAGCCGTTGCTGCTCGAGCAGCTTGAGCTGCGCGCCCAGCTCGCCGAGTCGTTCCCGCAGCTCGTGCTGGATTCCCTCGAGGGCGCGCCGTAGCACCTGGGCTGGGGTGACGTAGTGGGAGGCGGGAAAGACCGTGACGGAGTCCAGCTTTCTGCGCACCTTGCCGCGGAGCGGGTCGACCTCTCGGATTGCTTCTATTTCGTTTCCCCACCATTCGATACGGATGGCGGTGTCCTCTTCGTAGGCAGGGAACACCTCCACGGTGTCGCCGCGTGCGCGGAATGCGCCGCGGTGAAAGTCGATGTCGTTACGCTGGTAGCGCAGCTCGACGAGACGACGCAGGACCGACTCTCGCTTCACTTCCTCGCCCACCCGCAGAGGGAGAAGCATCTCGAGGTAGGTGGACTTGTCGCCAATACCGTAGATACAGGAGACCGATGCCACGATTATGACGTCGCGCCGGGAGAGCAGAGCGCAGGTCGCGGCGTGGCGCATGCGGTCGATCTCGTCGTTGATGAGCGACTCTTTTTCGATGAAGGTGTCGGAGGCAGGGACGTACGCTTCGGGCTGGTAGTAGTCGTAGTAGGAGACGAAGTAGTGCACCGCGTTTGCGGGGAAGAGCTCCTTGAGCTCGCCGTAGAGTTGAGCGGCCAGCGTCTTGTTGGGCGCGATGACTAGCGTGGGCCGGTTCGACTGGGCGACTACGTTGGCGATGGTGAACGTTTTCCCGCTGCCGGTGACGCCGAGAAGGACCTGGTGCGTCGCGCCGTTTTCGAGGCCAGCGACGAGCTCGGATATTGCCCCGGGCTGGTCGCCGGTTGGGCGGAGCTTCGATACGAGCTGGAAGTTGCGCTGCGCAAGAGCCATTGCAGACAGTAATCCTAGCAGCGCCAGCGGACTTGTCCTTTTTGTTGTTCAAGTTGGTGGCCAACTCCGCTATAACTGGCCCTGGTCGAACGGTGGTACATGGTGAAGCCACGGGATCCAGATATCGCTGCGGTTGCTCGGCTACGCAGCGCGGCGCTTGCCTTGCTGATCGCGGCAGTGCCAGGACGCGGCGGTCTTCGTCTTGGCTCGAGCGAGAGGATGCTTCTCCGGCGAGCTACCAGGGCCCTGGTAGCTGGATTCGATGGCGCAATCCAGGGAATGGCAAACCCGAGAAATCAGGCTTCGGGAGGCAAGACGCTTTCGTCAAAAGAGAAGGCACTGGTTGCAATGCTATCCCTCGGCTATGGGTACAAGGAGATCGCTTCCAAGCTGGGGGTCAGCTACACGACAGTACACAGTGATATCAAGGACCTGTATCGTCGCCTGGGTATTCATGGCCGGGTGCCGCTCGTTTCGCTGTTCGACAGACGGCTCAGGTAGTAGACCGGCGGCACGCCTTTCCCACGCCGGTCTCCGGTCGCTTCCCCGCTTCGATCGCCAGGACCCGCCCGCTCTCGACATCGCGCTCTTCGGCGTGCCTTATCCACAACACGAGAAGACCAAGGTCCGGCTCATCATTGCCGGCGGCTGCCTGGAGCACAGCAGTGGGCCCCCCCTGGATGACGCCGGATACCTCGGCGAACAGCTGTTCTCGACGGTTCATTGCTGGCCCCGAAAGGCGAGTCCGTAGATCTCCAAGTCTATTCGCGCATTGGTGAACTTGTCGTCGCGCGCGTAGAAGTGCTTGCTCGTCGTCGGGTAGCCGGTCGCGGGAGCGCGTCCGACGAACCGGCGTGCATCCCGAAACGACCGGTCACGACGATTCAACTCGCTTGCAGTGCATTTGTCCGCGACCTCTTGCCCACGTGAGTCCTTCCCCTTTCGTCGGAACCGTGTCTTGCCCCCACTCTCGACGGTGGCCTGTCTTCTTGATATCGTCACCTTGGGCCTGCCACTGGCCGTGGTGCTTGCTCATTCGCTGGATCCTCGGATACTGGACAGTGGGAAACAAATAGCATAGCACGGGCATGCCACCAGAGGTGAGGTTCGATCGGGTGTGATCGTTGCTCGTTGGTCTCCCGTCGATGGCGGCGAAACCAGAGCGTCAGCGATACCCGACGTGGACGTGTCTCGGTCGGATGGACATGACAAGGCACCCGAGGGAGCGCAGGCCGTTCTCGGTCTTTGGTCCTCTGCTCCTAGTTCCTTGTTCAATTC
>JAZDLZ010000073.1:0-6977 GCA_043801535.1 Pseudomonadota bacterium | reverse complement strand
GACCAAAGACCGAGAACGGCCTGCGCTCCCTCGGGTGCCTTGTCATGTCCATCCGACCGAGACACGTCCACGTCGGGTATCGCTGACGCTCTGGTTTCGCCGCCATCGACGGGGGACCAACGAGCAACGATCACACCCTCTGCAAAGCGACCGCTGGCATCCGCAACACCAGCGGGCTAGAATCCTGGTACTTGTCGACGCAAATCTTCTACATGGCACAGCTTCCGACCAAGCAGGGGGGGGGTGGCATTGAGGCGACCGCTGAAGGTCGAGCTCGCGCCGGGTGACGAAGTACCTGTCACGGCGTTTGCACCCGCCATTGGCGTCTGGGGCTGCGGGAACACGATCGAAGCTGCCTTTCGTGAGCTTGGGCAAGCAACACATGCGCTCCACCAGAATCTAGAATCGACGCCGCCAGAGTCGCTGGATTCTTCGGCACGCGAGCTGCTTTCTCAGCTTCGCGTTTTTCTCGGCCGATGATACGCGCTGTTCCGACCACATCCGCTCCTCCCCATTGTTCCGCGTGACGAGTAGCCCCACGAGCTCACGCTAGAGCACCGAGCCCGGCCACGCGAGCAAAAGGTGGCGGACTATGCTGCCTTCACCTCCACGTGAAGCTTCAGCCCTCCGCGATCGACGAGGTCTTGCAGCGCCAGCTTGACCAACCGAGCCTGCGAGTAGCCCAGCGCCTTCGCGAATCGTGCCGCCCTTTCGGGGCTCACCGCCTTTCGCCCCTTCTCGATGTCATTGAGGTGGGATTTCGAGATGCCGAGCCTCTTCGCGAATTCTGGCTGGGTCATTTCCTCGCCCAGGCGCACGGCCTCCAAGAAACGACCCAGCGTCACGGGTCCTCCGGTGAGTTTCTCAAGGAAGCGAATTGCCTCGCTTTTTCTAGTAGACATGCTTGTCGATCCTTTCCACAAGGACGAATCCGGCCGACGACGCCTGCGTCGTGTCCTTCACTATCCGGTAGCCAATCTTGCAGCTTGACAGCAACGTGCCTTGGGATAGTCATCAGGTCTTTTTGTGCCCGACGTGAGATGATGACCACCTTGAGCATATTCTCAATCGTACACCATGTGGGTGTACTTTCAAGGGTCCAACCCTCCAAGGCCAGGAACAGGGAAGCTCGATGCGCGATTCGTGCGAGGCACGAACCTTGTTTTCGCGCTAACGCGTTGCTCGTAGTCGACGGAAAGACACTCTTTGCCAGACAGGCCACCTGCGCGTACGCTATTAGTAAAGATGTTCGATCGGATCACCAGCGACCCGAATCTGATGGGCGGTCGCGCGTGCGTGCGCGGGCTCCGGATTCCCGTCTCGCTCGTGGTGTCGCTCGTGGCGAACGGGATGACAACCGACAAGATAGTGAACGAGTACCCAGACCTCGAAGCTGAGGATATTCGCCAGTCCCTCCAGTACGCAGCATCACTGGCCAACGAGGAAATCCATCCGCTCGACGTACAACGGCCGTGAAGCTGCTGGCAGACATGGGAGTGTCGATGACGACCGTGCGCGCTCTGCGTCAGAGCGGTCACGACGTCGTTCACCTTCGTCCGTCACTCCTCGTCTAATGGTCGTCCTCGAAAAGTGCGCCGGTGAGCTCCAGGCTGGTGACCTTCTCGGCGGCAGTGTGCCGTTGCCGAGGAGTGTGACGTACGCTACGACGCTACCTTCGCGTCCACTGGCGGCGCTGCTGGCATCACCGTCGGTCCTTCTTGGCCGAGCAGTCCGTGAAGCAGTCCCATTGCCGCGTACCGCAGCCTTTCTCCCTTGCTCTGCCGCAGCCACAGTATTGCTCCGCCCTCGAGGAGAATGCGACCGATTCCAGCCACCGTGGCTAGCGGGAAGGGCCTGAATCGCCGCAGCGCTAGCACCAGGTTTCTGGCCAGATAGTAGGTGAGCCACGGCGGCTTGTCGCTGATCATCCAGACGTTGCCCATGGATGATTGGTGGCGATACTCGTAGCGGCCGTCGATGCGCACCGCCGGGAGCAGTACTTGCCTGTAGCCGGCCTGCGCCAGTGCCAGGCCGTAGGCAAAATCCTCCCAGCCGTGCCAGAGTCCCTCGTATGGCTTGATGCCACGGCGGAAAGGCTCAAGCCAGTAGAGTGCGCCGTTGCTGCTCGACCAGTAGACGGTGATTGCCTCGACTCGCGGCGGCCGCCGTACGCGCATCATCGGCATTGGCAAGGGTGATAGCCCAGACAGCGAATAGGAACCGTTGCTCAAACGTCTGAGAGGGTAGACAACTGCTACCTGGCCGTCGTGTCGGCACTGGATCTCGCTGTGGCTGCAGCACGGACATGAGTCTTGGCTCCGGCGAGCGTAGTCGATGAGCTTCTCGACCGCGGCGAGGTCGAGGTCTCCGTCGTGATTGATGGCGAACAGATAGTCGGCGCCTGTCTCTGCCGCGAGCTTCATCCGCAGCGCCAGGTTCCTGGCCGCACCGAGATTCGTGTCGTGGTTGTGGTACGTGATGCGCGATTCTTGTCGATCCTGTCCCAGCCCCAGTCTCTCGATTTCGCGCCCGACTGCCCCGGTGCCGCAGGAATCGACGACGATGATCCGCTCGAACAGGCTTCTCCCTTCCGGCGAGCAGGCAGTCTGCAGCTTGCCGACAACCTCGGCGTCGTTTCTGAATGACGAGATGCCCAGTGCTACTTTCATTTCGACTACTACTTGGCGCTCACGCCGAGGCGGCTCTCCGCGTATTGCTCTGCTCGAGATACCAGCGGACAGTCTGGCGCAGTCCTGATTCGAACGATTCTTGCGGCTGCCAGCCGAGCTGATTCTTGATCTTGCTGGCGTCGATCGCGTAGCGACGGTCGTGTCCAGGCCGGTCGGTCACGAAGGTGATGAGCTCCCTGCTCGAGCCTGCCTTCCTTGCCAGCATCTCGTCGACGATATCGCACAGTAGCCGGACCAGATCGATGTTGTGCCACTCGTTGTTGCCGCCGATGTTGTAGGACTCTCCGACGACACCGCGACCGAGCACGAGCTCGAGGGCAGCGCAGTGATCCTCGACGTAGAGCCAGTCGCGTACGTTCCGTCCGTCGCCGTATACCGGAACGTTTTGACCAGCTAACATTCGCGAGATTGCCAGCGGGATGAGCTTTTCCGGGTGCTGGCGCGGCCCGTAGTTGTTGGAGCAGTTGGTCACGACTACCGGCAGGCCGTAGGTGTGGTGGTAGGCTCTCACCAGGTGATCCGATCCTGCCTTGGAAGCGCTGTACGGGCTGTTGGGCGCGTAGGGGGTCGTCTCGCAGAAATAGCCCGTTTCACCGAGCGAGCCGAAAACCTCGTCGGTCGAGACGTGCAGAAAGCGGCATTCCTGGTCACCGGACCACACTACCCTGGCAGCCTCGAGCAGGCCGAAAGTCCCGAGCACGTTGGTCTCGAGGAATGGGGCGGGGCCGGTAATGCTGCGATCGACGTGACTCTCGGCAGCCAGGTGAATGACTCGTCGAATGCGCTGCTCTTCCAGCAGCGAGCGCACCAGCGCGCCGTCGCCAATATCTCCTTGCACCAACTCGACTCGCTCGAGCCCGGCAATGAGACGGGGATCCGCAGCGTAGGTGAGCTTGTCGAGCACCACGATCCAATCATCGGGATGGCGGCAGTGCCAGCGGTGTACCAGGTTGGAGCCGATGAAACCAGCTCCGCCCGTTATCAGAATGCTTTGTCTGGTCATCTCGGGTCACCCAGAACCTCTGCTAGTGCCTCCTCCCAGGAAGGCATGACATCGACTCCCATCGCCTCGCGCGTCGCTGCTGACAGAACCGAGTAGGCAGGTCTTGGTGCGGGCCGGGGAAACTCGACGGTGGCACACGGCCGCAAATCGACCTGTCCGCCACTGCCCTGCGGCGCCAGCTCGAAGATACGGTGAGCGAATCCGTACCAGGTAGTCTCGCCGTGGCACGAGGCGTGGACGAGACCACGCTCGCCTTTCTCGACGAGCACTAGAAGCTGGCGAGCGAGAGCGCGACAGCTCGTCGGCGCTCCGATTTGATCCATGACCACTCGAATCGGCTTCTGCTCCCGGGCCAGGCCCAGCATCGTCAGCAGAAAATTCGCTCCCCAAGCATCGAATAGCCAGCTCGTGCGCACGATCAGGTGCTCTGGCGCGTGCGCTGTCGTCTCGACCTCGCCGGCCAGCTTGCTGGCACCGTACACCGTTGCCGGACCGGTTGGATCCCACTCTCGATAAGGCTCCCGCGCCTGTCCGTCGAACACGTAGTCGGTCGAGAGCTGAAGGAGCAGGGCGCCGCGCTTGCGGCACGCTCGCGCCAGCCAGCGCACCCCGACCGCATTGATGCGATAGGCAAGGTCCTTCTCGACCTCACAGCGATCCACGAGGGTGTGAGCCCCAGCATTGACGACGACGTCTGGGCGGTGGCAGTCGAGCGCCGCCTGTGCCGCCCCCGGCGCGCCGAGATCCAATTCGATCTCGTCGAGGAGCACGACATCGTGCTGTTTCCAGGTCATTCCTATGGCCTTGGCAAGCTGCCCGCGACCGCCGGTTACTAGCACCTTCATCGTTTTCGTCACCGTCCTCAGGTTGTTCGATCTGCGCCGTCGATACTAGGTGCGTCGGAGGCTAACCGGCAGGAATCGGCACTGGCGAGCCATCGGCGAGCAGAGACTGCTGGGCAGCCTCGAGAATCTGCACCACTCTGACCGCTGCGCTGCCGTCGGTGAGAGGTCGCTGGTTGTTGGCGATGCAGTCGACGAAGTGACGGCACTCCTGCTCGAGCGGTTCGGCCATTGGCACGCGCGGGATGTGGATATCGCCGTTTCTGATCGACAGATACTCGGCGTACTCGGTGAAAGACGGTGGACGGTCGTACCCTTTGTCGTAGATGCGTAGCTTCTCCACCGGATGAGCGTCGTCGAACTCGACCATCTTCTGCGAGCCGACGATCGTGAGGCGCCTTTCCTTGCGCGGGTCGAGCCAACTGAGCTGCACTTGGGCAAGCAGTCCGCTCGGAAAGCGGATGTTGAGAAAAGCAACGTCCTCCACTCCCTTTTGCAGATAGCAGCCGCCACGAGCGCTCACCGTGGCTGGAGTCTCGCCTACCAGGTGGAGAATCATCGAGATGTCGTGCGGCGCCAGGCTCCACATTGCATTCTCGTCGCGCCGCAAGGTGCCGAGGTTGACGCGCAGGGCATAGAGGTAGAGGATGCGGCCTAGCTCGCCACCGTCGATGAAGCGCCGCAGCCACGAGATGACCGGGTGGTAGAGCATCAGGTGCCCGACCATGAGGACTTTGCCCGCCTGCTCGGCAGCGAGCGCGACTGCCCGGGCATCGGCGGTGGTGAGGGCGAGCGGCTTTTCGACCAGCACGTGCTTGCCAGCGCCGAGCGCGGCAATGGCCTGCTTGGCGTGGAGCACTGCTGGAGTGGCGAGCACCACCGCGTCGACGTTGCTCGCTGCGAGCACCGTTTCCAGGTCGGACGCTGCTCGCGCCCGAGGAGCGAGCTTTTGGGCGCGCTCTACTGCCCCGGGTGCAGGGTCGCAGACCATTGTCACTTCGACGCCCTTGGCTCGGGCAAAGGTACGGACGTGGTTGATTCCCCACGCCCCGGTACCGACTACAGCAACGTTGATCATGGCCGCAGTCTAGTAAAAGCGTTCGATCTGCGCTACCACGTATTCCTGCTGCTCGGGAGCGAGGCCAGGATAGATCGGCAAAGCGAGTGCTTCGCGACAGGCAGCTTCAGCCTCGGGGAACGCCCCTTCCTTGATTCCGAGACCGCGGAAGCAAGGCTGGAGATGGAATGGCACTGGATAGTAGACTTCGGTGCCTACCCCTGCCTTGGCCAGATGATCGCGCAGCGCGTCGCGCGCCGGTGCGCGAATGACGAATTGGTTGTAGATGTGACCGGGCGCTTCCTCGGGGAGCTCCAGCTCCGCCGGGATCTTGCTGGCTGCGGCAAACAGCCGCCGATAGCGTTCGGCATTCTCGCGCCGCGCCGCCGTCCATTGTTCGAGGTAGGGCAGCTTGACCCGCAGCACTGCGGCTTGCAGGGCGTCGAGACGGAAGTTGCCTCCGACGATCTGGTGTACGTACTTGGGCTTGCTGCCGTGAGCACGCAGCAGCCGCACCTTCTCTGCCAGCGCGTCGTCGTTGGTAAAAAGCGCGCCGCCGTCCCCAAAAGCACCCAGGTTCTTCGAGGGAAAGAACGACACGCAAGCAGCCAGGCCGCCCAGCGTGCCGGCGCCGATCGACTGGGCCGCGTCCTCGACTACTGGCACTGGCACAGCCGGGATAGTGGCTACCCTGCCGAAAAGATGCACCGGCACGATCGCCTTGGTTCGGGGACCGCACGCAGCCGCAGCAGCGGCGGGGTCCAGGTTGAAGCTCGCCCGCTCGATATCGGCAAAGACTGGCTTCGCACCCACCCGAACGATCGCGCCTGCCGTGGCAAAAAACGAGAATGGGGTCGTCACCACCTCGTCGCCCGGTCCGATTCCGAGAGCCATCATCGCCACCAGCAAGGCATCGGTGCCGGAAGAGAGGCCGACAGCGTGCTTGGCCCGGACCGCGCTGGCCAGCTCTTGCTCGAATGCCTGCACCTCCGGACCCATGATGAAATGACCACTGTCGACGACTCGGCCGATCGCTGTGGTCAGGGCTTCGCGAAGAGGAACGTTTTGGGGAGCGAGATCGAGCAGTGGTACTTTCATGTTGGCAAGAACCTCGTGCTTTCGTGCTGAAAAGGGATGGCTCAAGAAACGTTGCGGCGGGTATTATTCCAGAGCTCATGGCCGAGCGTCTACGGCAGAGCTTCGGCCAGCCACTCAATTTGCTTGGCGGCGGGAACCAACCTGTCTACCATTTGCCGAAGCAGGCCCGATCAACTGCATTTCCAAACGGATTTCGGTGAGACAATGAAAGCGATGGTACTAGCGGCAGGCGAGGGAACTCGTCTCCGACCATTGACCGCGCAGCGACCAAAGCCGATGCTGTCGAT
>JAZDLZ010000038.1:0-2410 GCA_043801535.1 Pseudomonadota bacterium | reverse complement strand
CTGGCCCTGGTTGGTGGCTACGTGGACAAGGAGTTGTTGAAGCGCAATGAGTATCTTGCCGCCGAGAACGAGATCCTGAGGTCGAAGATCAAGGGCCGGATCAAGCTCACCGACCCCGAGCGTATCCGACTAGCGAAGCTGGGGCATGAGCTCGGCCGAGATGCTCTCGAAGGCGTCGCCGCGATTGTGAAACCCGAGACCATCCTCGAGTGGTTCCGCCGATTGGTTGCCAAAAAGTCCGATAGTTCCGCAAGTCCGAGGAGACCTGGCCGACCTCGGACACCCGAGGAGATCGAGAAGCTGATCGTGAAGTTGGCCGAGGAAAACTCAAGTTGGGGCTATTCGAGGATCGTCGGTGCCTTGTCGAATCTCGGCATCAAGCGGGAGCTGCGCGAGCTCTCGCGCGGTTCGGCCTTTGGCCTCGCAGGGCATGGCTCCGGATCAACGCGACCCTGGTTAGTACTGGTGGGCGGCCTGTTCCTTCTTCCTCGCTTGGCTTTGCATCTCATCGATGGGAACAAAGGGAATGAGCAGCAAACCTGGCAGTGCCAAGAGCGCCGTGGTGGCATAGAAGCCGGCCCAGCCAACGCTGGCGACGACGTAGCCGGTAGACCAGCCAAAAAAGCGTTGGCCTACCGAGGAGAGGGCAGTGAGCAGGGCGTACTGAGTGGCAGAGACGCTCTTCTCGGTGAGGGTGAGCAGGAATGCAAGAAAGACCGCCGTTCCCAGGGAATTGGCGGTGTTGTCGATGAAGATCGCGGCCACGAACAGGCCGTACGACTTGCCGACCACCGCCAGAGCAGAAAAGAGAAGATTGGTGGCTGCCTGTAGGATTCCAAAACAGACGAGCATGCGGGCAAGCCCGTGCCTGGTTGCCAGCGCTGCGCCGGCGGCTGCGCCGAGAACGGTGCCGCCGAATCCGATGGCCTTGTTGAAGAGGGCGAGCTCCGTCTTGCTGAAACCGAGATGGTCGAGCACAAACGGGGTGAACAGTGGCGCGGCATAGGAGTCGCCGAATTTGTAGAGGACCACGAAGAGAAGAACGAAGACTGCTGCCTTCTTGGCGAATAGCTGGTGGAGCGCTCGAGCGATGATTCCGAAGAACGACGCGCTCGGAGCGCTGCCTTGGAAATCTTGCGTCGTCGTCGTCGTCGGTTCTTCTGCAAGAGCGGCGGTTATCGTGGTCATCGCCATCAGCCCGGCGATCAGCCAGTACACCACCGACCAGCGAACCAGATCGGCGAGGATGAGGGCGAGTGTCCCGGCGAGGAGAATGCCTGTGCGATAGCCCATCACGTATGCTGCGGTACCGGCAGCCCGCTCGGCGGAGGAGAGCAGGTCGGCCCGGTGCGCGTCGACGACCACGTCGAGGCTCGCCGAGAACAGCGCCGTGAGAATCGCCGTCGCCACCATCATGCCAGGAGTCGTCCGTGGATTGACGCAGCCCATGGCGGCAATGCTGGCAGCGAGGCCGAGTTGAAGCAGCAGGATCCACCCTCGGCGCCGGCCAAGCCACGGGAGGGAGAATCTATCGAAGACACAAGACCAGATCCATTTGAAGCTGTAGGCAAGCCCAACCAGGGAGAACGCACCGATCGTCTTGAGGTCTACGTGTTCATCTGTCATCCAAGCCGAGAGCGTTTGGCCGGTCAAGGTGAGAGGCAGTCCCGAAGAGAATCCCAGCCCGAACATGACCGCCATCCGTCTGGACTTGCATACCTCGAGAATGCGTGCCACGGCACAGAGAATACGGGCTCCCGGCTGGGCGTGCCACTACTACTGCCTTGCGCCGTCGCGCGATACGAGCGCTTCAGGAGGGTATTCAGGGCGAGGCTGCCCGGGCAATGTAGTCGAGCTTGCCACGACCATCGAGGCGGTAGAACCAACGGAGCTCGCGAAGCATTCCAGGATAGTCCCGTGGTCGGACATACCGATCGTCGAGAGACGCGGCATAGCTGCGGGCGTTGCAGTTGGCGACGAGATAGCGCTCGCGCTCACCGTAATCGAGATCTGGCGCCAGCTGGAACCGATCGAACAGCAGGCAACGAAGATCGGAGGGCGGCCGGCCAAATTGCGGCAACATGGTCAGGAGACAGGTAACGTACTTGTCCACCTCTGCCTGGAGCTCCATTTCGAGGACAGACACCGGTCGGGCATGCCGCGCCCGCCAGGCGAGGTACACGAAATGGCTCACTCCCTCGACGATGAGCAGAAAGTCCTGGAGATTGCGGTCGTCCAGTTGCGAACGAGGATCGTTCTTCTCCAGGTTGGCCAGTGCGTTTTCGTCGACGAACAGGGCGAGCTCCAAGCCGTCCTTCCCCTCGGCGACCAGGAGCTGTTCTCGAGGTGCCCGTTTGCCTCGACCGAGCAGGCGCCTGGTAGCCGCGTCGACGACGAAGTTGTCGATATC
>JAZDLZ010000027.1:0-4410 GCA_043801535.1 Pseudomonadota bacterium | reverse complement strand
TACTAGGCCTGTGCTCGACGAGATCACCGTCCAGATCACGAATGAATCGTGGCCACCGATCGGGCGGAACATGTACCAGATCAGCGAGCACAACGGCAGCTCCGTCGGGTGTAGTTATCGTGGTCGACGCGCTGGCAAGCTGCATTGTTGACCTCATCAGTACTTTCTCCCGACGACAATTGGTCGTCAACTGCGAATCCCTATCGCTCGGGCCTCGATGTTGAAAACGGACACTCCGGCAGTGCACGGAGCGGGCGATTGCTAACCAGACACACCTGGGCGCGGTTCCCTGCGATCGTGGTAGATTGGCGGGGAGTCAAAATGCTCAACACCGATTTCGCAGAGCCCTAACCGTCACCTCCAGCTAAAGCCGCCTGGCCGCTTCCCGGCGGGAGTGTAGCGGCGGCCGGCAATCGGTCTGGCCACATGCGAGCGCACACCGGGCGGCTAGATCGTCGGGGCGTGCCAGCGCCTAGCTGGACTCTCGATAGGCGCACATGTTTTAGCTTCATGCTCTTTCCACGATTCGCCACTTGTCGCAGGGACGCGCGGTCTTTTCTCGACGATGAGTGCGGCGAACGCCCATGCTGGCGACCGTGCGACAATCGCTGCTCAAGGAAAACGATCATCCTGGCCTTCCTCACCGATTCGGTCCCACCGAGGGACCTCTACTGCGGAGATCTGCGCCTGTGGTCATGCGTCAGCGCTGGAGTAGCGAGGGAACTCTTGCGCAGACAGCATCATTCGGAGTACGGTCAGCGCTGGCTAGCCAGCGAGAGGGAATAGTGCAGTCCTGGTGGTAGTTACACTAAGGCAGGGTGTTTATATGAGTGTCCACCTACCTGACTACGAGCAGGTCATCTTTGATGAGTCACCCCTCGAAGAGGTAATCTGCCAACTTCGGTTCAATCCGATCCTCAAGATCGCGACGACTCCCCCTGCCGAGTTTCAGGAGGCGGTGAGGAAGTCCTTTCCAGTAGTCACTCAAGAGCAGGGTGTCCAGGTCGCTCTTGTGGATGGGGTCCCGTTGCTCGCTACTCCAAGAGAGTCAGCGTGGCAGTTCAAGACACCAGACGAACAGTGGACTACCAGCCTCACCAGCACCTTTATCGCCTTGAAGACCGCTACATACCAAGACTTTGATCATTTCCTGGACAGGCTCGTGAGTGTCGTTGGCTCGTTCGAGAAGGTCTATGAGCCCTCATTCTATGTCCGCGTCGGACTTCGATATGTGAATAGGTTTTTCCTGCCGCGCGAGAAGGGTCAGCCCGTCCGCTGGCAGCAAGTGCTGAACGAACACATCGCGAGTGTCTACGGAGATCCGGTTCTCGGCGATGGAATCGCTGAAGCCAAGCATCATCTCGTGCTCCAGATGAGCCGTGGTCAGCTTGGTTGGCGTTACTCGAAGGATAGCGGACAATCTGAAGGCAGGCCCACCGAGCGGTTCACCCTGGACTTTGATCACTTCGTCGCAGGGCAGATTCCCTGCGACGACATCGTTGACCTGCTTCGAGGCTTCAACGACACGGTGTACAGGTTGTTCCGGTGGTGCCTCACCGACGCAGGCTACCAGTCCCTCAGACCACGCAAAAAGCCCGACAAGGGAGGTTAAGCGTGAAGCACGTCAAGGGCAAATACGAGAAGGAGGAACTCCACATCGGTCTGTCCTCGGAGCTGCCAAACAGCGACCAGTCAGAAGCATATTCGGTCGAGGATCTGATCGCTCGGAGCAGCCTGACCTACGTCAAACATGTGAAGCAGACCTTCCAGATCGAGATGGTCACGACAGCCGCAACGGAAGACCTGCCACTCGTGTGGAGCCCCGAACGCATTCGTTGCTATCGACTCGTCAGTGCCATGCCCGAGCCGGCCCTCCCAGAGGTCGAAGAGGAACTCCAGGAGACCTTTCAGCACTACATTGCGTTGGCCGCTGCCGCGCAGGCACCGAAGCTTCTCCCCGCGAAGCGGGAGGTAAAGGCTAGCGTGACCGAGAGGGTGAGGACGTAGCCTCGCGTCTGCGTCATGGCGTACTTGGCACCATCCGGTCGGGCGCTGCGGCAAGGGGACCTCCTGGGAGGCGTACGAGTGTTCTTGCCGACGACTTTCGGGATTGACGACCAGCCGACGGGTATGGTGAGGGAGTTCTCCTACTCCGTGATCGTGACGCAGGACTGCGACTTGGAGCAGGACTTCAAGGCACGATTCTCCGAGTCCGTCTCTCCAGACAAGCTGCTATTCGGGGTTCTTCTCTGCGGCGTGTACGAGGAAGACAAAGTGCGGACGGGTACCCATAGACCGGAAGCGCAGAAATTCAGCAGCCGCGAGTTCAAGTCGGTGGAGCAAAACCAGGATCCCCGCTATGAGTACCTCGGCTTCGTTCCTAACGTCGGCAAGAAGCTCGTCGCCGACTTCAAGGACTTCTTCATGACGTCGTGCGACTTTTTGTACTCGGAGGTCGACGGCAACACAGTGATCCGTCTGGCCGAAATGGAGACACCGTATCGCGAGCATGTCCAACAGCGGTTCGCGTGGTACTTGATGCGGGTGGGTCTGCCGGTGGATTTCCACAGGCTGCCCGAAGGTGTCGCGCTTACCGCGCCTGAAAGAGCGCCGACAGTCAAGACGCTTGCTTCTGCGGCGATGGCGATGGGTGGATCCGACGACAAGCCCAAGTAGACGTTCACCTGCACCTCCTGCTACCCACTCGATCCGCATCAGATGCGTTCCTCAAGTCTTTCGATCACTTGGCATGCTGCGCTATCAACAAGCGGTCGTGAGAATCCCAGCAGTTTCGATCGCTTCTGCTGATCCGGTTAGGAGCCCCGCAGCAAATAGAACCTCCCGGAAAATCCTGCGTCTAATACCATGTCTCTGCCAAACCCGATTACTCACTGACACTGAGGGGAACCATGCTCCGTGCTCATGCTCATGCTCATGCTCATGCTCCGTATGCTTTCCACCGTTGTCCATCAGCCTCTGGCTCGGGGCTTGTGAGGCTAGGGCTAGGGCGCGAATCGCTGATTGCCCTTCTCCTCGTTACCACGATGAGCTCGTGCTCGAGCGCACGTCCGCGTCCACAGGATTCGAATATGAATACTCCGCCCGCTGGTCAGCCCCAAGCGCAATCCGTCCTGACTTCCGGCCCAGCCTTGCCAGGGTTGACGTTTCGCTTGCGCGAAGGCACCGAAGCCCCGATCGCTGGCGCAGGTCCACCGCTCGCCAAGGCGGTCCCGCTGAGCGAGACGGACACTGACAAGGTGCTGGCACGACTGCCGCCGTTGCCGCAGGAGAGTGGCGACCAGAAGGATTTTGCCCTGCGCGAAAAATCGCTGCCGCCGCCCCGTGCTGGCAAGACCGTCACCGAGAGCTTTCCGCCTCCGCCCATGGCTGCTCCTCAATTGCCAATGACAGGGGCGGGATTGATGGTCGTGCGCCGGTTGCCAGAGGGAGATGTGCCGCTCGCTCCCCATGTCACCGTAACCTTCTCCCAGCCGATGGTCGCAGTCAGCTCGCAAGACGAGGCCAAGCTCACCAACCCGGTCAGGCTGTCGCCGCTGCCGCCTGGCTCCTGGCGATGGCTCGGTACCAAGACCATCCTGTTCGAGCCGACTCCGTTCGAGGACCAGAAAGGTGGAAGTGGACGGTTGCCGATGGCCACGGATTACCGGGTCGAAATCCCCGCCGGTACCAAGTCCGCCATTGGCAACGGGCTTCTCGCGCCAGTGAGCTGGACGTTCGCCACTCCGCCTCCGACGCTTGTGTCTCATTTCCCGTTGCACGGGGGGCCGCAGGTGCGCAATCCGCTGGTGCTGCTGGTCTTCGATCAGCGGATCGAATCCAGAGCGGTGCTGGCGAGCATCGATCTCAAGGCGGCCGGGACATCGTACCCGCTTCGCCTGGCCACTGCCGAAGAGATACGGGCGAGCCAGCACGCGAGCGCTCTGGCTGACTCGGCAGGACCTGGCCGTTGGCTGGCTTTCATGCCGAGCCAGGAGCTCCCGGCTGACACGAACGTAGAGGTCACGATCGGACCAGGTACGCCGTCGGCAGAGGGGCCTCGCCGAACCGAGCAGCCACAGTCGTTCACGTTCTCGACCTACGGAAAGCTGAAGGTACAAGGCCAGAGCTGCCCAGACCAGAAGCATGCTTGCTCTCCCAATTCGAGCCTCTGGATTCACTTCACCAATCCTCTCGATCAAGAAAAGCTCGACACCGCCACGATGATTCAGGTCTCGCCGGAAATCCCCAATATGAACGTCGAGGCCTGGGGAAGCCACGTGGGGATCTATGGCCGGATCAAAGGACGGTCCAAGTACACGATCAAGCTTGCGCCCTCGCTGCCCGACGAGTTTGGCCAGACGCTGGGCGAACAAGTGGCGCTGGAGATGTACACCGGTCCAGCGGAGAAGA
>JAZDLZ010000009.1:0-2849 GCA_043801535.1 Pseudomonadota bacterium | reverse complement strand
GATTCGAGGAGAGGCAGAACATGATACGACGACGAATGGAATGGTTGTCCCTGGTAGCGCTGGTTCTCGGTGCCGGCGCCGGGGGCGGTGGCTGCGGCATCGCCGATTTCCTCGGCTTCGGTGGCAAGGCCGAGCCCCTGGACGTCTGCCAGCGGGACATACCGGCGCTGCTCGCGCTCAACAACAACCCCAAGACTTGCCAAGTCACCGCTGACTGTCCAGTCGGATCCTTCTGCGATCCGGTGAGAAGCGTGTGCGAGTGGGAATGCACGGCGGATTCGGAGTGCGGCACCGACTGTAGCTGCGATGGTCTTTGCCAATACCCCGGGGAGACCCTGCCCCCTGGAGTTGATCCGAGCTGCCCGCGGAGCCTCGAGCTACTCGCCCATGTCAAGGAGGCGAAGCGGGTCTGCTCGCACAATGATCGCTGCCCGCTCGGTAGCCACCTTTCCGCGGCCGGGTATTGCGATTTCGAGTGCGGCGCAGCCGACACCCCCCCGTGCGCCGTTGGCGAGGTCTGTGACTGCAGTGGCGTCTGCGTGATGAGCGCCGGCATTCCCTCGAGTCCGCCGCCGTCTCTCCTCGAGCCCGGAACGGCTCTGCCCCTCCTGTCTGTCCTTGCCCCCGACATTTACGTAATCCAGCTACGGCCGGAGCTAGATCCACCGGCAATTTCTGGCGATCCACCGAATCTACCAATCATTGCCACCTGGAAAGAACAGCGCATCGATCTTCAGGTCGAGCGTCCGACCGTCGAGGATCCGGCTGAGAAGCTGGCATGGCCAACGGTTCACGTGCTCGGGAGCCACCAGCAGGAGATCGAGACCGTCCTCGACGAGAACGACCAGGAGGTGAAGAAGACGAACAACCGGTGGACCGTCCTGGTCTGTTGCGGCGCGCCTGCCGAGGACGTGGCTCCTGGCAGCCTGGAGGTATGCCGCGCCACCGACCTCGATGGCGACGGGGACGTCGAGTTCGACTCCACCCATTGGGCCATCGAATGCACGATCAGCAGCGCAGTCCTCGAAAAGAAGAGCGTCCTGCCCGATGGCAGCACGAAGGACCATGTCGAAACCGGCATCATGGTTCGTCCCGCCGATGACTCGATGTCGAACGATCCCTGGTCGGTGTACTTCTCGGCTGCCAACGTCGCGAACAATGTCCCGCTCAAAGTCAATGTTCATGCCATCGTCCCCAAAACGACCGATCCAGCCACGCCGGTTGCTCCGCCAGTGGATGGTGTCTACCACGGCACGGTGACTCTTGGCGGACAGATGGTCAGCGTCGACCCGGCCGCTGTTCCCAGCGTTCCCGCGCAGCCGCTAGCCATTCCGGTCAGGGCGATCGTGCACGGCGACGAGCTCGAGCTCCTCGACGATTTCGGCCTCCTCGGACCGAAAGGAAAAATCCACGCCGGCGCAGTAGCGCCCACCATCATGATGCTGGCATCGAACGACGCCACCGCGGGCTTTGTCTCCGGCGAAGTCGTCGCGACGGTGACGAATACCCCGGACACCTTTGGCGACCTCGCCAGCCCGGTTGATGAATTCGGCGGTCGCAGCGGTCAGCTCACCTACACGCTCGAGCAGATGAGCCCGATGGCTGGCAAGTACATCTTCTCCTGGGACTACCAGCTCGACCGGACTGGCGACATCGTTGGCTGCACCACGGACAGCGGGTGCATCGAGGCCGGCTTCGATCGCTGCGACAACACCAAGTGGTCGACACCGATCTGCATCTGGGACGAGCCATGGGCCAGCGACGTCCTGGGCTGCGCCGACGACGCGACCTGCACCGCTGCCGGCTATGCGCGCTGCGACACGCTCCGCGTCCCGGCCATCTGCGTCGACAGCGACGCGGCTGCCGGCGGCACCTCTCGATTCATCACCCACGACCTCGCTCCCAAGTGGTACGAGCGGTTCTTGTCGCATGCGCCGAGTGGGTACTATCCAATTCTTCCGGGGGCTACTCCAGATCCATACTTCTTTCCCCTCTTCGAGCCGGATACGGAATACCTGAATGCCTTCTTATCTCTGTACGTGAAGGACAGCCTGTATGATGCCAGCCGTGGCTTCGCGAGCAGGACGCTCGACACTCACACCCAGGTAGCTATCTCGCTCCCCCCAGCCCTGCATGGCGATGGCTATGCGCTCTGCCTGCGCGATTTCGCCAAGTACGTGGCCTGGATCGATGCTCAAAAGATCGGAGCGTACGACATCAACATCCCGTCCGCGTCCACCCCTTCCTGCGGCCTGCTCTATCCGTTTGGGCCTTCCCTCGACGGGGTGACGTTTGTGCGAGACTTCGTGTTCTGGGCACCCTGCATCGATGCTGCCAGTACCACTTCCATACTCGACGCTAACGACAACATCCTGACTACCATCGAGAACGCTCCCGGCGCTGCCAACGCTGGCACCTGCAAGCGAGTCTACTGGAACTACCTGGCTGCGACCGGTCAAACAGAGCTCACCTTGGCCTACAACGCCTTCCTCACGACAAGATGCGCAAACTCCGCCAAAACGATAGTGCTGCAGAAGGGGTATCCCACCGTTGTTGCAAGTGACACCCACGCCATCTACCGCTGTCCGTTCAGAGAGGCGCTATTCGGGAAGACCGACGACCTGCTTGCGGTCAGCCGTCTCGTGTCCCACGACTCCGCCAATTCGGGCAGGGTTGCGCTTGGCTCATCGTTGCTCAGCCACAATGCCCTTCCTCTCTCGGGTGACCTCGCCACCATGGACAACCGGGCGCCAAGAGGCGTGGGTCTGGCGACCTACGAAGACCATCTCAATCTCAGCCACGATACGTCGATCGGCAGCAGCGGCATGCTCGCCAAGTGCATGGAAGAG
>JAZDLZ010000007.1:0-5142 GCA_043801535.1 Pseudomonadota bacterium | reverse complement strand
AGACACGTCCACGTCGGGTATCGCTGACGCTCTGGTTTCGCCGCCATCGACGGGGACCAACGAGCAACGATCACACCCTGCAGGAGCTCCGTGACTTGACCTAGCTCGCGAGGCGCGCCAGTGTCGCCGCAGTCCTCGGGACGATGCCCTCCGGCAAATACGGTCGAGGAATGGGGAGCACCGTTGAGACTCTGGCGCTGTGCTTCGACAACACCGTCGTCACCGTTGTCGTCATCCTGTTCGCAGGCGAATCGCAGGGCTAGCAGCGGGATCCGTCGTCCTTCGATTTGAAAGGTCGTGTAGGGGTGCTGTTCGTTGAAGGTGCGCATTTGCTCGATGCCAAGATCCTGGATTGCCCCGAAAATGGGGTCCCAGCCAGCGTACTGGTTGCCCTTGTGCGGTTCGTCACTCTCGGTCTTGACTGTCTGCGGCGACTCTGCCGAGATCTTCGGGCCGGGCACACATTTCGGCCTATTCATGCTTCTTGCTTGGCTGGTGCCGATGTATGCTGCGCGCCTGACATGGTGGAGTCGTATTCGTGATACTGCAGTTGCGCTGATGCCTTTCCTCGGGTGGGCGGGTGGCCAATACCCGTCCACTCGACGTTCTTGGAGGAGGAAAACAATGGTCAGGCCGACTACCTGGTATTTGGTTCCAGGAATCGCAATCGTGCTGATTCTCGCTATTCCCGCCCACGCCGAGAAGGACCCCGGCATTCTCGGCAAACAGACTGGCTTCCGGGTGGCGCCTCCACCTTGGCGGATGCCTTCTGTTCCGCGGCAAGCTCCGCCGGTTTCGGTGCAAACACAGGTACCGGCGCAAGCACAGCCAGGAACGGCGACGACCACCCCAGCGCCGGCTGACCGGCCGGCCGGCTTGCCGGGCGGTTCGTCTGGCGATTCGTCTGGCGATTCGCCGAGGCTCGCCAAAGCGGAACGCCGCCCGATTGGGGGCGAAACCGTGGCCCTGGCTGGCGATAGCGCGCTCGAACCCGTCGACGACGATGCCTTCGACGGATTCGTGCCTCCAGGCGGGATGGTCGTGTTCAAGATCGATTCGGTGAATGGCGAGGTTACCACTCAGGCAAGCCCGACCATGACCCTTACCGAGGACGCGACGAAGGCGATTGCGCGCGCCCCGAAGTGGATCAGGTCACGACTCTCCGCCCAGCTCGCCAGACACAGCACCGATAACCAGAACAGCATTGCCAAGGTTATCCTCGAGCCTGGCGATGCTCGCTACACCGACGAAATCGCGTTCAGCGCCGCGACCACGGCGCCGGACGATCTGGTGATCGCCGGCTCCTGGGCGCCCGAGGATACGCCGTTCGATGCCGGCATTCTGATCGAGAACGCTCGGGTGATCTACGAGATGGACGCCCTGCTCGACTATGCCGAGCTCGTCGACGTCGGCCAGCCTGGGGTCGATGACGACTACTACACGACCGTCAAGTACAAATTGACCAAGAAGGATGGCGAAAAGGTCGTCGACGAAATCATCGAGCTTCCTCGCGACCTCTACTACTGGTACGTGGCCCACGGTCGCAACAACAGCGACCCTATCGCGTACGCCAATCCGAGCACTGCTGCCCCGGCAACCCCCGACCAAGGCGGGGTTTTCTGGCGAACCTACTACGCCTATCAGGATGTCCCGAGCACGGACAGCTCGTGGCTCCACTTTGTCACCGAGCATCCCAACCTGATCGACTCGGCCAAGATTAGCGGCTGGGGCCCGTCGGCGCACGGGTATCTGAAAGACTTGGCGATCGATCCGTTGGTCCTCGCCCGTGACGCCAAAACGAACAACCCCGTCCTCGCCCATTTTTCGTATCCGGGCGGTCAGGCTGATGCCTCGGTCGTGGTCACTACCATGCCGGTCGAGCAAGCCTACGAGGCTGGGCACACCGAGCTACTGATAAACCTCTTGCGGCTCGGGTCGGCGAGCGCGTTTCTGCCGAATTCGGCCTATCGCGTCCTGGTGCTGCAAGACCGAGATCCCTGGGGATCGACCGTCATCACCGACAAGCTCGCCACGATGGGCATTCCCTTCGACGTCAAGGGCAGCGCCGACTTGGAGACTCTCGATCTCGAAGCCTATGCCAAGATCATCGTGCCTTCCGCGCAGCCTCGAGCCTTCTATGACGCGCTGGCGGCTGCGTCGGCCAGGTTCCGGACTTGGTGCGCCCCTTCCGAGAACGAGGCAAATCGAGCTTTCGAGCGACTCCTGGAAATCCACGGCGCCATCGATCTCGACCATCCAGAGGACGATTGGTGTGGCCTGGTTCTGCCCGGCGAGTTCACCTGCGCCGACCAGACAACCGCCACTTCGGACTCGCTCGTCCTTGGCGGCTATCCCAAGCTCCTCGACTACATCAAGGACATCGACGTCCTCTGGGATCGCACCAGCATTTCCCTCGGCACGGACAAGGCTGTCCCGGCAGGTTCTCCGGCCCTGGCGAAGATCGGCGATTTCGCCACGCAGAACATGGTCGACCGCTGCAGCGAGCTCCCCTCGTACTATCGAGGTCCCAATGCCGAATTCTCCATGAGCGACAGGTTGGTTCAGAATCTTCGCAGCCAACCCTTCCCGCAGCGCGTGCTCTACCTCCACTACGGCAACTGCGGGGAAGTGCAGACGGTGCTCAATGCCAGTGCCCGCACTGGGCTCATCCCAGTAACGACGGTCGACGGACACGGGCAGGACCACGTGTGGAACGAATTCAACCTGGGCGAGCGCTGGACTCACTACGAAATCTACCGCTCCGACGGTGGAGTCAGGGTAGACGTCCGCCGGCAGACCGACTCCCACTGGGTGGCGTTGATGCGCAATCGCGCCGACGGCTATGTCGAGAATTCCGTCGCCAACTACGAAAAGGAGGTCTTCTCGGTCGACGTCAACGTGACCGACAAGGACGGCAAACCGGTCGACGGAGCGATGGTGCTCGTCGCCTCTCCGTACAACAAGGAGACCGAGCCGGGCAAAATCCCACTGGTGCCCGTAATGTTCGCCTGGACCGACATCAATGGCAAGGCCACTATCCAGTTGGGGCTCAAACACCATGTCTACGTTCAGATTCGCAGCCCTCTCGGAACCCTCCCCGCCGAGGACACCGTTTCGATCGTTGCCTGCACCGACGGCGTCAACCCGAACGACATCGCGCCGTGCAACGATTCGAGCGTTGGTGGAGCAGTCTACCCGCTCGATGTCGCCTTCGAAACCGCAATGCCTGCCCCGCAAGTGACGGCGCTCGAGACGCCGGCCGGCGACGAAGCGCTGAAGGTCACTCTCACGGCTGGCGACGTCTATCTCGAAGGCGAGCTAGGGAGCAGTATCTTCTACGAGTTGCGCAAAGACGTGAAAGGCACCGTCGACGTAGCTCTGGTAGATGCAGCCAATCTCGCGCTGGCCCAAGAAGGAAAGCCGTACTCCGCCCTGCGCGTCTGGGACAACGTGGGCGCAATCGACCAGGTTTCGGTTCCCTACGCCAAGGACGGCGGCGACCGGTACCTCTTGGTTTCGAACCTGCGCCGAGCCGGCCACGCCGTCGACGTGAGTGTCAAAGCGGCTCACCTTGCACCGAAGGGTCGCTTCGGCGAATCCGCAGGCGACAGTGCCGCTTGCGGATGCCGGATCGGCCGTCGCTCGCTCGGCGCCAGGACGCTGCTTGTGCTCGCAGCCCTCACCGCCCTCGCCCTCGTTCCCGTTCCCTTCGCTTCCCGTCGCAGAAAGTCCTAGCTCCAATACCATTATGCGTTGCCGACTGCGCTCGAGACGAAGACTGTCCGAGTCGTACAGCTTGCAACGAATTCGGTTGGTGCGAACGATAGTCTCCTCCTGCGGCATTGGCCGAATCGCAGCGTCCTCACTCGGCAGCAGTGCTGAACTGCTGCGCGTCGCCGGTGAGAAACCGTCCTGGCACCGTTCCCCGGGCGGCACCGACCATTTCTCGGGGCTCTTGCTTTACAGTTCGTGCTCGTGCTCGTGCTCGAAAATACTGCGCTTTTATCCCGGCCAAGGGCAGTATTCGAGTGAGAAAGTGTAAAGCGAGTTTGACCTGTCCCTTCCAGGGCTTCTCATCGCCGCCACGTCGCAGTAACCTGCGAACACTTGTCAGCCGGGGAGGAGTAGTCCGCCCCTGGGTCTGACGATCAGGAGCGCGTCGGCAAATGACGAAAGAGACGGCGAGCTCTGCGAAGACGACTAAGACAAGGACAGCGACGAAGGCTACGAAGTCGACAAGGACGACGAAGCCGACGCAACGCACGGCTTTCGACGTCGGTTTTCTGGCAGTCCTGGTGACACTGGTTGCCCTGGTCTTCATGCCAGCAAGGCCAGCGAGCAAAGCCCATCCGGAAACGATGGCCGGGTCAATTTCGGTGCCACTGCCTGCGACCTCTCCCGGGACGGATGGTATTGCCGATCGCCCCGGCGGACGCCCTGCGTCTGACCGCTCGGATCTGCCGTTGGGAGGAACCGAGGCCACGGTCACCGCCACCTCCGCCAACCTATCCGCCGCGCAACGCGAAAAGACGGTACGGGCGATCGACAGCATTGCTCCGCCCATCTCGGCAGCGCCCGCGTCTACGCCTGACCTGGCTGGAAGCTTTGTGCTGCGGGATCGCGACGTGTCGGCGTTCTTCGTCAAGTCGGGTCTGGCGCTGGCCTTGATTCCACCGGGGACGAGTAACGAACCTGGGCTCGGGGATGGCGAGTTTGCCGCGACCAGAGCACAGGCCGGAACGAAGACCGGAACGGAGACTCGACCCGACGCCGGGTCGGGGTCGTCGGGGTCGGGCTGGGGGCTGCACTGGAACCTCGCCGACGCGCGGCCAGTGGCGCCGCAACCTGAGGGCGAGCTCCCTGGCAGAGTGAGCTCCTTTGTCGGCCCGGAGCGGCAGTGGCGCACGGGAATGCCGACCTACGCCCGGGTGGCGTACGCGGAGCTGTACCCCGGAATCGACCTGGCTCTGGAATCGCGAAGGTGCGGGGTGGAATACCGATTCGTGGTGAAACCGGGCGCCAAGGTCGATGCGCTGCGGATGCGATATCGGAGGGCGCTAGAGCGCTCGAAAACACTGGGCTCTAGCCCAATGCCAGTCACTTTGGGAGCCTCGACGGTCGGGGGCGGGCAGCTGTTCGGCG
>JAZDLZ010001077.1:0-3714 GCA_043801535.1 Pseudomonadota bacterium | reverse complement strand
TCTTCTCGAGGAGTTTCCTGCCCAGCATCTTGCCCTTGACGGCAAGACGGCGTCTTTGGTCGTCGGTGAGGCGGATGCGCTCCTTGCCGAGTTGCTTCTTCAGGACGCGGTTCTCCTCGAGCAGGTAGTCGATGACGTTCTTACAAACGAAGCTGTCGTTTGTATTTGGCACAGGACGCTACCGCCCATGAGTGATCAACCCTTCGTTTCTTTCCCAATGCAACTTATCTCGTAGGCGGCACGTCCTCTGTTTAGAACGGCATGTCGTCGTCGGGACCGCCGCCGCCGCCGCCGCCGCCATAACCATTCGGCGAGTATCCCTCGTCGGAAGGACCGGGACCGACGTTGTTTCCGGATCCTCCGTCTCCCGTATCTCCCTGAGAAGGAGCACGTCCAGCCGAGCCTGCTTGATACCGACCGCCAGATCCTCCGCCAGCGAATGAACCGCGGCCTGCAGGGGCGCCGGCCTCGGCAGAGGCGCCGCCGCCGCCCAAGAACAGGAAGTTGTTCCCGATGATCTCGGTGGAGTACTTCTTGTTGCCGTCCTTGTCGTCCCAACTGCGGGTCTGCAGCCGTCCCTCAATGTACAGCTGCCGTCCCTTGCTCATGTACTGCTTGAGTATTTCCCCCTGCTTTCCCCAAAAAACGACTCGGTGCCATTCGGTTCGCTCCTGTTTTTGACCGTTCTTGTCGGTCCAGGATTCGTTGGTCGCAACACGCAGGTCGCACACGGGTTGCCCGCTCGGCGTGTAGCGGAGCTCCGGGTCTGCTCCAAGATTGCCGATCAGGATGACTTTGTTGATTCCACCACCAGCCATGGTGATCTCCTTCGTTGGTTGGAAGACAGCCTAGCATGGGCATCTGACATCAGCACCTGACGACGAAAGCCAAGCCAGTCACCAATACCAATGCCAGTCACTTGACCAGCCTCGACGGTCGGGAGGGCTGGCAGGTCCCCAATCGACAGCCCCACCGTGGCGGAAACGCCAGTGATTCCGATCTCCTGCTCCTCAAGTGACTGGCATTGTCACTAATACTGTTATCGGCGAACAACGCCCGAGGTTGCGTGGAAAACGACATCCTGGCGCGCGCCGAAACGGGAAGACAGTAGTAGCCTCTTCCGGCGATCGGCATTCTCGACTAGCATTGCCGCTCGTGTACCGACGCCTCTCGATCGCCGTTGTCATTCCTGCCTTCAATGAGGAGCGGGCAATTGGACGCACGATTGGCGCCGTGCCCGGATTCGTCGATCGAGTGGTCGTTGTCGATGACGCGTCGGTGGATGCAACCGCTCGATTGGCACGCCGCTCTCGCCGGCGTCGCCTCGAAGTCCTTCGCCATTCTGTGAATCGAGGCGTGGGAGCGGCGATCACCACGGGTTATCGTCGAGCCCTTGCTCTGGGCGTCGACGCAGTGGCGGTAATGGCTGGCGACGGACAGATGGATCCGTGCGACCTCGCCTGCCTGCTCGAGCCAATCGCCGCCGGTAGCGCCGACTACGTGAAGGGCAATCGGTTTCTCCACCCAGCGGTATGGAAAACCATGCCGAAGGCACGCCTGCTCGGCAACCTGCTGCTGTCATTGGCGACCAAGATAGTGAGCGGGTACTGGCATTCGTTCGACTCTCAATGCGGCTACACCGCCATCACCAGGCAGGCATTGCTCGCGATTGACCTAGACGATGTCTTCCCTCGCTATGGCTATCCGAACGATTTTCTGGCGCGATTGCACAGCGCTGGCGCTCGAGTGGCTGATGTCCGAGTACGGCCGATCTATGGTCCAGAATGGCGCAGCGGCATCAGCCCTTGGACGGTCTTCTATCCCATTGCATTCGTCTTGGCCAAAGCGTGGCTGCGGCGGACAGCGATCGAGCTCGCGCGTTGCGTGGGGTCGAGCAACGCGGCGCGGCAGGGCGCGTTGGGCGGTCGGCCCGGTTGTCGTCGGCCAAACGCACGCATTGCGGCAGCGCGCTCCGAGTTGGGCGTCGCGGCGAGTCAGGGACTACAGTCCTCGGAATATCCCGACCAACCAGGAGTGGTCCAGTCCGCGTGGTGGCCTTCCGTGGACAGCGGGCGATGGGCGTCGATACGTTGCGACTCGCTCGGCAAGACGAGTCGCGCCACCGACGCCGGAGCTGGCTGAGGGTGCGAATCGGGGTGGTCACGACCAGCTACCCACGGGAACCTGGCGATCCAGCGGGAGGATTCGTGGCCGGTTTTGCCCGATGGCTGCAACGAAACGGTCACCTCGTGGAAGTCATCGCCGCAGGCCCGGGCGCCGGCATTGACGCCGGCGTCGCCACGCGCGTCGAATCAGCGTCTGGCACCGGTGGGGTGTCACACGTGGAATCAGCCCAAGGTGGTGGCAGTGACGGGCCGCGTTGCAACGGCAGCGCTGCTCGTGTCGGCGGGCCGATAATCGTTCACCGAATCAACGCTGGAGCGGGGCTGTTCTACGAGGAAGGAGCACCCGATCGGCTGCAGCGCAGCATCCTCGCATGGACGAGAGTACCGGTCTTCTCGGCGGCGATGCTGGCGGCGCTGAATCGCCACGCCGGGAGGTGGGACGCAGTCGTTTCTCATTGGCTTGTTCCATCGGGATTGGCCACCGCTCTCCTCGTAACAGACGACCGTCCTCACTTGGCGATCGCCCACTCGAGTGACGTCCATTTGGCGGTCCGTCTGGGTATCGGCGGTCTCATTGTCGACCTGCTCTCCCACCGCGGTGCCCGTATTTGCTTCACGGGAAAACACTTGCTCGAAGAGCTACGGGCATCGATCGCCAAAAACCATTGCGTCGCCGGCGACGCCGACGGTGCTGATACCTGCAGCGCCAGGAGCGACGTGACTGGCGAGACGCGCCTGGCTCTGCTGCAACACTCATCGTTTGTCTGTCCGGTCGGAATAGACACCGCCTCCTTTGCTCGATTGCGTCGAAGTGCCGAGGACACGGTGGTGGCACGCAAGACGCTCGGGCTTCCCGAGACCATCCCAATCGTCGGCTATCTCGGCAGGTTGGTCCCGATCAAGGGAGTCCATGTTCTTCTCGAGGCCATGACGCAGCTTGGTACCTCCTCTGCGGTCGTAGCCGTGGCAGGCGACGGTCCAGAACGCCCGGTCCTTGCACGCCTGGCAGCAAGGCCGACGCTCTCGACGGTGTTTCTCGGGGAGCTGCGGGGAGCCCAGAAGGAAGCCTTTCTCGCTGCGGTGGACCTGCTCGTGGTCCCGTCGACGAATCTAGCCGGCGGGCGCACCGAGGGAATGCCGGCAGTAGTGCTCGAGGCGCTGGCAGCCGGCGTTCCCCTGATCGCATCGGCGGTAGGTGGCATTGCCGAAGTCACCGCGAACGCCGCGATTCTCGTGCCGCCAGGAGACCCCCAAGCGCTGGCGCTGGCCATCCGGCGTCTGCTCGATGACGACCTGGCCAGGGCAGCCATGGCGCTGGCTGGCCGCGTCGCAGCGACGGCCTTCGACTGGGAACGCGTCGGGCCGCGTCTTCTCGCTGCGCTCATCGACCACAGTTTCCCGACCCATGTCGTGTCCCCTCGATAAAGTGACTGGCACCAATCCTCCGTGCAACGGGTGTGAACAAAAGCCGTTGGTTGTGCTGTTCCCTGTGCCTAGTCCCTAGTTCCTTGTTCCATTCCTCTTTCGAGGTGCTATTCTCGCCGCAGCAATCGGCGGCGCGACGGTGACATGGCACTCCAATGAATGG
>JAZDLZ010001064.1:0-6901 GCA_043801535.1 Pseudomonadota bacterium | reverse complement strand
CGCAGTGATCCGCGACCTTGACAGCCTCAACGGAGTATTCGTACGCCTCTCCGCGGAGGAGGAGCTGCTCCACGGCGACATCGTAAGGATTGGCCAAGAGCTTCTTCGGTTCGAGACAATTGCCACTCCAATGCCCCTCGACGACGGCACCGAAATCATGGGATCGCCCAATCCCGGCTACTGGGGAAGGCTGTCAGTGATTATCGGCAAGGACATCGACGGATCGGCGTTCCCTCTCCTCGGCGAAGCCATCACCATCGGTCGAGAACGCGGCGACATCAACTTCCAAGACGATGGCTACGTGTCAGGACTCCATGCCCGTGTGTCGACTCGCGACGGGCGGTACTACGCTACCGATCTCGGCAGCTCCAACGGCACCTTCTTGCGGGTACGCGGAGAACGTCAGGTGGCGAATGGAGCTCACTTGCTCCTCGGACAGCAGCTCTTCCGCCTTCTGCTCGAGACTTAGTCGCCGTCGCAAAATAACTTGAACAGTCTCGCCGCCGATCCATCCCGGCTGGCTGCGTCGCTCGTCGGTAGTAGGGCGGCTGCGAGCCCTCGCCGCCCCCCCGTCGAGGGAACCTCGACGGGGCCCCCCCGCTTCATACCGAGAGTATGCGCCCTCCTCGCTCCTTGCCATCCGGGCGCCTCATCGCCGATACTTTGTTCAAGTTATTCTGCGACGGCTCCTTAGTCGCCGTCGACCGATATTGGTCAGTGCGACTGACCGGGTGCACCGAGTGGATCGATATACTTATAGGCCTTTGGCAGCTTGCTGAAACGGCTGTCGTCGAAAACCACTTCGACGTCCACCACCTCGTTGATCTGCCCCATCGGAGGATCAACTCTGAGCTCGGTATTGGAAACAATCACCGGCGATCTTGCCTCCTTCTTGCCAAAATACACCCTCACCCCCTGGGGTGAAGGACGCTGAAAACCCGTCCCTCTTATGGTTACGGGATCGCCACCATGATAAGGGCCAACAGTGGGATAGATGTCGCGAACCGTGAGCTTCTCGCTCTCTGAACAACAGGCAACCGAAGCCAGAACGAATAGAACAACGAGACGTACCAATGCACAACGTCGCATGGCGGCATCCTCCGTGAGTGATGACTTTATAGCAGCATCCCGAACGGTTTAGGAGCCGCTTGAGTGACTGACTCGAACACGAGCACACAGGCGCACGGACGCCTACATTAGATCCTTTCGCTGAAGGGCACGTCGCATCTTTATCAAGGCTTGTTCCTGCAGCTGTCTTATTCGTTCACGGGAAAGGTTGTACTTGTCACCGATCTCCTTGAGCGTGAGCTCATGGTCGTCATCCAAACCAAACCGCTGGCGGAGAATGTCCGCCTCTATTGGCTTGAGCCCATGAAGCATCTCACGCACTTCATCGGTCATGGCATGATCTGCCAACACATCGACGGGAGATACCATCTCGGCATTGGGGTCTTGGACGAAATCGATGAAGCGCCGGCCGTCCTCGTCTGACACTGGACGATCGAGCGAAAAGGACTGGTCCAACAAATAGGAGCGCATCTTCTCAATCTTGGCGGGAGCAATGCCAGTAGCCCCGCCGATTTCCTCGGCTGTTGGCTGCCTGCCGAGCTTGCCAACCAACTCGCGCTTCGACTTGGCAACCCGGTGGTACGCGTCGATCATGTGCACAGGCAGCCGTACTGCCCGGCCCTTGTCTGCCAGAGCCCGCGAGATCGCGTGACGAATCCACCAGGAAGCGTACGTCGAGAATCGATAGCCGCGCCGGTAGTCGAATCGCTCGACAGCCTTGATTAGCCCAATATTCCCCTCTTGAATAAGGTCAGCCAATGGCATTCGGCCGTGATTGAAGCGACGAGCAATCGAAACCACCAGGCGCAGATTCGCTTTCACGAAATCGTTTTTCGCGCTCTGAACCTCTGTCCAGGTACGAACAATACCCTCGTATGCATGCCGGAAAGAAGCCGACCTGGAATTGAATGGCAAGCGATCGACGACAACCCGGCCTACCTCGCCGCGGGCGATTGTGCCGATCTCGGCAAGCACTACATCGAAGATTCGCCGGTCGATGTCGATGGCACGAAGCTTTTCGGAAACGCAGTGCGCCTGTCTTGCAAGCCGCCGTTCGTTCGTTTTGGTTGGAGCCTTGCGATAGCCACCGAGTACTTTGCGAAGAGGATGGAACTCCGTCAGCGAATTCTCGATTATTCGCTCCACAACTTGGAGAACGTGCTCAACAATCGGTGCATAGGCAAACACTTGATCCCACAGACTAATTTCAAGCCCCTCGATCCTGCGTGCCTGGACGAACTCCTCATCCGGGCGCAACACGTCGAGCTCGGCCATCTCTTGGAAATACATCGCCAGGAAATTGGACGGCTCTTCGCGGGAAACCCGGCGCCCCTCTTCTTCGGCGGCGCCCTCGAGACCCTCAGCAAAAACAGCCGATTCGAGCTCCGCGACCTCCTCCGGTGCCGCTTCCTCGAGAGCATCACTGGCCACCACGGCGGCCTCCTCGCTTTCACCTTCGTCCAGTTGCTTGCGCTCAACACCATGCGCCTCGACTTCCAGTTCCGACTTTCTGGATCTCGTCCTGTGTCCCATCGGCCGTCTCGCCTTGACAATCGGAGGCGCTCCACGTCTCACGACGCGTTCAACGATTGTTGACGTCTCGCCAGCTCGAATCTTTCTTCCGAGGGACTGGCTGTCGCTACTGCTGGTGTTCTTCGCCATCGAAAAATCACTCCTTGCTAGAGGAAGCTAGACGTTCTAAAGTTTAGGACGCTCGACGCGTGAAAAAGTTTACTGAGACTTCACCTGTCGTAGTCAGTTGGTGACCTGGCCAACACAGATCTCAGGCTTCGACCCAAGCTCACCTGCTCCGGATGCCTGGACAAACTGTTGCACCCGAGCCATCAACTGGCAGTCGACAGCGAGCGGGACCGGTCAGAGCTGCTTTTCACTCTTTCGTCCAAGCACCAGCACCAGTGCCGACCCAGACGGAATCACAGGATTATCGAGCACGCGCACGAGTTGAAAAGAAAGACCCCGGCGAAATGCTCGGTCCCCAGCGAGCCATTCGGGTTGGAAGGCTTGCAGACTAGTCCCACAGGCAGGGCAGTGACTGTTGGCGAGCATGCCGCGATTCGGGACCGAACCTTCGGCTTGCTCGACTGTGTGCCCCGGCAGGTCGATTCCAGAACGACGTCAGCTGCTCGGCTTGGGCTTGCTGCTGCCACCGTCGGAATTGCTCTCCTCTGGAACGCGCTCGGCCACGATCAGTATCTGCCGAGCCTCGTTGCCAAAGAAACGACCTCTAGTCGCCAAGTTCCCAGATATCTCGGCCACCTTGAAGCCTGTCTGCACCAGAACGCGCACTAGCTCATGTACGGAATAGGCCCTAATCGAGATTTCCTGTTCCAACTGACGGCCATCCTCGAAGACAACCGAACGGTTGGACAATAGTCGGCTGCCAAAATAGTTGAAGTCCACCTCTTCGAGAACCACGCAGCCGTCCCCTTCCCACCACACACGGGTTGGCAGCTCGGCAATCACGTAGTCGCGGTTGAGCACATCCAACAGGAAGCGGGCACCAGGCTTGAGTGCTCGGGCAATATTGCGGAGAACCCGTCGATTCGAGTCATCGTCGAAATACCCGAAGGTCGAAAAAACGCAGTACGCACCATCGAACTGGGCGTCGAACGTTAGCTCGCGCATGTCGCCGTGGACGAAATTGATAGTGAGCCCTCGCCTCTGAGCCTCGTCAGCACCACGGATGAGCAATGGCAGTGCGAGATCGAGCCCGACGACATGGTAGCCCCTGCCCACGAGCTCCATGGCATGCCTTCCGTAGCCACAGCCTACATCTAGCAGGTGGGCACCAGGCTTGACACCAAGGCTATCGACAATGAAAAGCGCCTCTCGTTGAGTAGCCTGGGGGGTCAAGAAAGGCAGAGTACGCAGGTAGTCCTCGTCGAAGACCTCCTCGAACCAGGCCTTGCCGCCACGTTTCTTTGGACGCGGTTGGGCTGCAGCCGCCACCGCGACCGCAGCAGCCTTGGCTGACAGACGAGGTGGAGCAGCAGGTGGACCTTTCGGACGTCTGCTTCCCGTCGCGACCTGAACCGCTGCGCCGGAAACTGCCGGAGGAGGAGGAGGACCGGGGACCCTCTTCGAGGCGCCCGCCGTTGTCGTTTGCCCTCCCTGACTTCGTTGAGCTTTTTGTTTCGACGATTGTTCGGCCGTAGGAGAACCAGATTCCAACTCTACCAGGTCGGACGAGGAGAGCTCTTCTGGTTCCTCGCCAGGCGTCGAGTCTGTTTTCGTCTTGCGCACTGGAGCC
The DNA here is from genome assembly GCA_043801535.1 of Pseudomonadota bacterium. GTDB lineage: Bacteria > Myxococcota_A > Polyangia > Haliangiales > SHYZ01 > JAZDLZ01. The sequence goes on along the minus strand of JAZDLZ010001064.1, from coordinate 2,562 downwards.
GCGGCAGCTGGACCAGTACTTGGGCCAGTACTTGGGATTGGGCTCGAGCCAGGACTCGAGCTCGAAGAAGAAACAGAGCTCGCTGCCTGGGCAAATGATGCTGTCGCTGGCATGACCAGCGTTGGTGCGGGCGAGCCTCCAGCGGAGGCACGGAGACCGCCGTACCCCGGACCTATTGGCTTTGCCGAAACCGGTGATCCCGCTGTCGCTCTTGACTGTGAATCCGGCCCTGGCTTGGCCATCGGCCGCAAAGACTGGCCAGATCCTTCGAGACCCGAAGGCTGGGAAGCCGAGGCGTGGACCGTTGACTGGGTGCTTCCGCGAGCACTGGCGGATGCCGACGATGGCACCGGCGCCGACACCGACACCGGCGATGGCGATGGCGATGGCGATGGCGATGGCGATGGCACTGGAACCGGGACAATGGATGGGGATGGGACCGGAGATGGGGACGCGCTTGGCTGTATCGTCATCTGGACGAAACCAGGCAGAGTGTCGCGACGCCTTGTGGCACCAGCCCTCGACGGCACAGCACTATTGGTATCGCAACCCTCCCCTCCAGTGCCGTCTTCCTGCAAGTCGATGTCGATCTCGACGTCTGCAGCTTGCCGACCCGTCAGCGCTTCCTCTGGCCCGGACACGGAACCAGGAGCGGACACAGCCGAGACCGCAGACGCCGGTTGTGGCGGAGACACCGGCGTTGGCATTGGCGCTGGAGCTGACGAATGCGCGGGTGCCAGCCCTGATTCCGATGCCGACGGTTCTGGCGACGTAGACGCAGCAGGCAAGGGCGGTGTTGATACGACCGACGGCGGCGACGCGCCAGAAGGTGCAGGCAACGACGACCGCGCTCCGGAGCCAGTGTCCGTGGAAGGTTTCCCGGCAACAGCTTCGGTATCGACCGTCTGGCCTGGTGAGGAGCTAGTGCCCGAGCAAGACGATTGTTTCTCGGCAATATCTGGGACCATAGAAACACCAGTACCGATGTGGATCCCAGAAGCTCGAACGTATTGCGAGCTAGCCTCGGCTGAAAGGCTCGGCTTGCCCGCGTCCATACTGGCCGAAACGCTCTGGGATTGCCATGGACTGACTGTGTCGACTCTCATCGCACCGGCTATCGCACCGGCTATCGCACCGGCCATCGCACTGGTTGTGCTCTGGGCTGTCTGAGGTCGAGGCACAGTGTCAGAGGGAATACGCAGGCCAGACCGCCTCTTACGGCGCCACTGCTCAATCACCTCGGCGTCCTCGTGCTCGAGAGAGGCCTGGCTCGAAGAATCGCCTTCCTGCTCGCTTCCTTGATCCTTCACATCTGCCGCCATGCGGTCGATGCCTATTGAACAGACCGGCCGCGCCCATCTGGTGCGCGGGCAATGGGAGTGCCCAGACAGATTGGTTGGCCGGGCACCAAAGGCTCGAGTCTCGCTGCGCCAGGCTCGAAAATCATTACCACCGTTGATCCAAGGTGAAACACCCCGAGCTCGTCTCCTTGGTTGACTGCCACTCCTGGAACAAAGCTCATCAATTGTCCCACCGACTGCCTGGTAGATCCATTGCCATCACGACAATAGGCCAACTCGATGCTGCCCACTCCCGCTGCTCCGATCATCACGGTCGCCACCCTGCCGAACCCTGTGTCTTGATACGTCACCACCCGTTCGTTCTTCGCGAACAGACCATCCAACCTGGAGGCAAGCCTGGGGTTCACTGGCCAGAGGCCGCCGGGAATATGTCGGCATCCAGTAACGATCCCCTTGGCGGCAAAATGAACGCGATGGTAGTTGCGAGGCGACAAGTAGATTGTTACATAGCAGCCGTCGACGAATTGGGCGGCCTGCTTTGCGTCTTCGAAGAGAGCCTCGAGAGAGTATCGCTTCCCCTTGGCCTGAAGCATGTCCCCGGCCGTAGCCACACCCGATTGGCAGACGATTCCGTCGCAGGGAGATCCCACGACTCCAGGATCGGATGGGAATGACCTCGAGCCAGGCTTCAACCGGCGGGTGAAAAAGGCATCCAAGGACGAATACTCTTCGAGCGAGTACTCTGCCTCCCCCAGCTCGATGCGTGCCTGAGCAGCGAGAAAACCGAGTACCGCCGTCCGCAATGGTTTCGGAATTGCGATTCCGGCGACCACACCGACTAGACGCGAATACGCTCTTGTCGCGAGATGTGACAGGCGGTCAGTGCGGAGCTGTTCTCCAGTTGCAACCAAGCCTATTCGTCTTGCCAGAGTCCCGGGACCTGGGATTCCACAAGGATGAGCCCGAAACCGTCCGTTGACAGACAGACAATCCTCGATCGTCCGTCCGCGAGCGGCCGATGGCCGAGCGTTTTCGGTGTAGGAGCGAGACGATACGCAGGCCTCGAGCCGCGGTATTTGGTGCGTTCCAACACTATCTACTCTCAACTGCCAACTGAGGATTGCGGGATGAGCTCACGCCGAAAACTACGGCAGTATAGAGTAGATTGTCCGCACGGACAAGACCGTTAGTCTCTCCGGGTGTGATCGTTGCTCGTTGGTCCCCCGTCGATGGCGGCGAAACCAGAGCGTCAGCGATACCC
>JAZDLZ010001045.1:0-3600 GCA_043801535.1 Pseudomonadota bacterium | reverse complement strand
GCGTGGTCATCGACGGACCTACATCGGTGCGTTGCCAGGGAAGATAATCCAGAGCCTGAAAAAGGCGGCGGCCAACAATCCCGTCTTTCTGCTCGATGAGGTCGACAAAATGTCGACCGACTTCCGCGGCGATCCCTCGTCGGCACTGCTCGAAGTCCTCGATCCGGAGCAGAATCACGCCTTCAACGACCACTACCTCGATCTCGACTACGACCTGTCCGACGTGATGTTCATCACGACGGCCAACACTCTGCACGCGATTCCGCCGCCGCTACAGGACCGGATGGAGATCATCCAGCTCCCTGGCTACACCGAGTGGGAGAAACTGGCAATCGCTCGGCAGTATTTGATTCCCAAACAAAAAGAGGCCAATGGAATCTCTTCGACCAAGGTGGACTTCAGCGACGAAGCCGTTCGCCACATCATCCATCACTACACCAAAGAGGCAGGCGTACGGAATCTAGAGCGCGAAATTTCGTCGATCGCCAGAAAGATCGCCAAGGACGTTGTGCGAAGAGGAAGGGCGAATGGGCATGGCAACGGCGGCAACGGAACTGGCAACGGTATTGGAATAGGGCTCGGAGCCGGAGCCGGGCCCGGAGCCGGCAAGGATAATCGCAGGGAGACTGGAAAGGGCAGTGGCAGTGAAAGTAGCAGTGGCAAGAGAGTCGAGCGGGGGGCCACCCATCACTATCGCATCACCAGCCAGAGTCTCACCCAGTACCTTGGTGTGGAGAAGCACACCTATTCGAAGAAGGAGGAGCGCGACGAAATCGGTCTTACCAATGGCCTGGCCGTGACGATCTACGGAGGCGATCTCTTGGCCACCGAGGTCACCATCCTGCCTGGAAAAGGGAAGCTCGTCTTGACCGGGAAACTCGGCGAGGTCATGCAGGAGTCGGCACAGGCGGCGTTGTCCTATGTACGGTCGCGCGTGGGCTCACTCGGGCTCGACCGTGATTTCTATCAGAAGGTCGACATCCACGTGCACTTCCCGGAGGGCGCCATTCCGAAGGACGGACCATCGGCTGGAATCACCATGGCGACTTCTCTGGTATCGGCGCTATTGCGAGTGCCAGTGCGTCGTGACTTCGCAATGACTGGCGAGATAACGCTCCGTGGCAGAGTGCTGCCGATCGGCGGGCTGAAAGAGAAGATCCTCGCCGCGCACCGCTCGGACATCTTCACTGTCATCATTCCGAGCGAGAACCTCAAAGACCTCAAAGACCTGCCCAAGCACGTGCTGAAGGCCATGACCATCCGCAGCGTCAGCCATATGGACGAGGTCTTGCGCCTGGCACTCGTTCTCGATTCTCCTGAGGAGTTCCTTCCCGATCCGAGCGAGGCCATTGACTGGCGCGTCGAGAATCGTCCACCGCAGCATCAAGAACCGTCGAGGGAGGGGATTGCCCAGGACGACACGCATCAGTACGTTCCCGAAACCGCTCCTCCCTATGTCACTGTGATCACCCCCGGAGAGCGACTCGAACCGTAGCGCTGCACGACTGCGATTCGCCACGGCGGCTCTTTGTGGTCACGCCGAGAAGGTCATTGGTCTGCCAGGGCTGACGCGCCCGCGTGACAGTCGCGCCTCATTGCGCGGGCTGGCCGCCCCAGAAACGGCCTTGTCGCCTGGCGTTCTCGCGCAAGAGCAAGCCGCCGACGTGCCCACCTGCGGTGGCTGCACACAGTGCAGCCGTACGGCAGGAGCCGTGCTCCACCTGCCGTTCGACTTCTGCGAGGGGAGCGAAAGCTCCAACGATTCTGGAGGTGCCGCCCGGATTTGAACCGGGGAATAAAGGTTTTGCAGACCTCCGCCTTACCACTTGGCTACGGCACCGGCGCAACTAGTGGAATACCACAACTCTCGAAGTCGTACCAGCTCACATTTGGCCCAATTTGAATATGACCAACGTGCAATGTGAGAGCGGGACATCGGGACATGGATACTGTGGGCTCTAGCGGGGGGCGTGACACCGGTGGCAAGTGTGTCCAGTGGTCTTGAATGCCACGGTACCGTGACAGCCGAGGCAGGCTTGTCTCTTGGGCGAGACGATGCTGGGGGTTCGTTCGGCAGTGGCCACGGATTCGTGGCAAGCCTGGCATGACGGTTGGCGATTGGCCGGTATGGCGGGTGGGGCGGGTGGGGCGGGTGGGGAATCCGGAGGTGCGAACCCGTGTTTGCGGTGGCTGAAACGCTTGACCGACCAGACGGAGTCCAGGTGTCGAGCTCTTCGTTCTGTATGTAGTCCGACAACGTGGCAGCGCTCGCATTCGTCAAGGGAGGGCTTGACGGTGGTTGTCCGCTGAGAGGGCAGGTGGCAGTCGGTACCAGCGCACGAAGCGTGTCCGTATCCGGGGCGCATCTCCGGTTTCCGGGCAGTGCCTGAATGACAACCAGTGCAGCCGTTGGCGACCAGGGGCGCGTGGGCAGAGTGAGAGAGCTCGACTCCCAGCTCGCTCGGAGTCCGTCGTGGTGCGTCGGCGCCAAGCTCACGCCACGGCTCGATGCCGATGTGGCAGCCTCCGCAAATGATGGGTTGGCTGGAGCGGAATTCGGCAGCGTGGCACGTTTCGTTGGCACACGGATAGTGACCGGAGGCCGCCGGTCGCGGTTCGCCGTCGCGGTCCAGGGTGTGGCAGCTCGAGCACTGTTGTTGAACGCCTCGGCCAGCATGAGCTGTGTGGCTGAAACGATCATCGGTGGGCAGGGTGCCAGGCTGTCGGTTCAGCGCAGCAGACGTTTGTGAGCTGGGGGCTTGGAGCGGCACTGCTGGCGGCGAGATCTGCTTGGTCCTGGTATGGCAGCGACGGCAATTCGGTCCGAGTGCGGCAAAGACCGTACCTCCGCGGTGGCAACCCTCGCAGGTCCGCATGGAGGGGGCAGGGATATCGAGGCCCGCCGTTGCCGCGACCGCTACATGGCATCCACCGCACGGGTCAGCGCCAGCTACGCGTCGCTGATGACTGGTGTGCGAGAACTTTTCGCTAACGGAGGATGCCGTGCTCCTGGCGAGGCGCGGTGCGCGGAACACTGTTGCTTTGTTCGCCGGATGGCAGCGTGCGCAGCGCGACTGACTTGCCAGCAGGTCGTTCGTATCTCGAGAGGGCGCGGACTTGGCGCCACCAGGCATCCGATGGCATTCGAGGCATCCCGTTCGAGAGGCTTCGCGGCTCGGCCCGGTGTGAGCCTGATGTGAGAATTGGGCTTCGGCCGTATCGCCTGTGTCGCGTGGATGGCGCTTGTTGTCGATTGCGGATCGAGGTCCGGCGGCCGCGTCGATCGCGCTGGTCCCGTCGAGGCTGCCGGCCAGTGCAGCGGCGGCAGCAGCGCCAGCGGCGGCAGCAGCGAGAGAGAGCGCGACCGCGACCAGGAGGAGCCACCCGAGAGAGACGACGACCTTCGCGAGCACAGCGCGGCGCATGGCTAGAAGGCCCCCTCCAGGTAGACTCGCAAGCTCTGGAGGCTCTGGAGGTCTGGCGCTATCAGGCCCTTCCACAAACCGGCCAGATCGTATTCCGCGCCAAGCATTAGCTGCCTGCCTATCCAGCCGTTCATGCTGCACCGAATGCCACTGAGAGTATAGCTAGCTCCGTTCG
>JAZDLZ010001036.1:0-4852 GCA_043801535.1 Pseudomonadota bacterium | reverse complement strand
CACTAAGAAAGCGCACGGCTCAAGATCGTTTGTATAACGAAGGATGAATTCGATGCAAGTGGAAAAAATTCACCAGCCTGTAAATCCGGCTATTGTCTCTCCTTGCCAGCACGCCTCCATAGCTTCCATGCGCCACGTTGTTCGAGAAGCTCGAGGTCTTCGCGGGATTCGAATACGCCCTGCGGCTCGTGTCGGGTGAGGAAAAACTCCCAGTGGCCGACAAGGCGCGACAGGTCAAGACTCCGAGCATTCATGGCCGCCGGGGCTGGCCTGACTGAGCCTTTCTTCACTGTCATGGGGAACCCATTGTTCCAGGCGTACGGATTGTAGCCGCCTCGTCTGATTTGCACATAAGAAGGGAAGTGACGCCACGAGCTCAGGCCGAATGTCGAATCGTCGGCTCGAAACACCACAGTGAGCACGGCGGGGTTGTACGGAAGTCGGTCGACCAGCGCGAAGAAATCTGCGGCTTGACGGTCAAAGGCAAGAGCACGAGTGGTGACGTGGATTGGCCAGAGAATGGCCACTGCCACGAGCGGCAGGCACACGAACAATCTCCTCAAGCCCCTCAGCTGTCCGCGCCCGACGAGGAGTGATGCCATCATCGGGACGATGATCGCGACACGGTTGTTCACCCCACTCCAGCGGAATGGCTGCTCGAGAGTGCGGGGAAGGGCGAAGTAGAGCAGCAAGACCGAAGCGAAAAGAAGCCAGGGCCGAAGATCGCGCTGCCGTTGGTGTTGCTGTCCTGGGCAGTTCCTTTGCAGCAGAATGGCGGTCAGCACCAAGCCGAGGAGCAACGCCCCCGCGAGCCAGTGGCGATAGCTGCCGGTAAAGAGCCACAGTCCTCCAAGAGCGCGCAGGCTCGCCAGTGGCGAGTCCCATCGTCCGACAAGATGAAAGCTGCTCTTGATAGCCAAGCCAGATTCTTGCGCCAGCAGGAATGAGGCAAGCAAGAGCACAAGCGAAGGAAGTCCGACGATCGGCGAGCGCCGCGGCACGTAGATCGCTACCGCTGCCAGCCACAGCAAGAAGGTGATCGGGTGTAGCAGGTAGACGAGAAAACCCATGGCGGCGTTTGTAGCAAGCAGCCAGCGCCGGCGTTTGGGCGGTGAATCCGCAAGCAGAGCAAGCAACACGCAACCCCAGAACAGTGCTCCGATGCTGGCGGTGTATCCGATGAATCCCCAGGCAATGGGGAATCCCCAATAGAGGGGGAGCGAGAGGAGCGCCAGGATTCGCGGACGGCCGTGAACGTGCAGCAGGGCTGCCAGCCCAGTGACCATTGCGAGCACCGATAGGATCATGAACAGTCGGTTGGCCAGCTCGACGGAAAGAAACCACGAGAACAGGTAGACGAATCCGTAGTGTCCCCAGTAGGGAACCAGGCCGAAGTTGAGATCGTAATGGTTGGCGAAGCCAAAACGCTCGTCGCCGAAATGACGCCAGATTGCGATTGCGCCAAGATGGTTGGGAAGATCGACCAGCGGTAGGTAGCGGACCAGCAAGATCGGGAGAAGGGCAGCAATCGCGGCAACGCTCACCAAGGCAGCGGTAGTGATTCTATCGAAGCGATAGGCTAGGCCGCGTTGCTGCATGTCTCATCCCGAAGTCCCGATTGTGTTGAGAGTCGGCGAGGGAGTCGAGCGCTAGCCCTTCTTCGTCTGCTGCTCGCGTAGCTTGGCCAGCAGCATGTCGCCCAGACTCACCAGCTTTCCGTCGTGGGGAAACCGGGGAATCTGCTCGCGAACGGATCTGTCGTCGCGGTCACGAGGCCGTTGGTTGGTCCCTGGCCTGTTCGACTGCCCTCTTCCAGGCCGGTCGATTCTGTCTTCTGGTTTGCCTTCCGGTCTTCTTTCTGATCTGGTAGTGCGTTCTCGCTGGCGATTCGAGGCAGGAGGCGAGCTTTCTGGCGGCACCCTTTCTTCCCGTGGCTGTGCAGGTTCGCCTTCGGCCGGAGAAGGTAGTAGTGCCTTGCGAGATAGACTGATCCGCAGCCGGTCGGCGCCATCACGGCGTTTGATCTCGAGCACTTTTACTTCGATTTCGTCGCCGATTTTGACGATGCTCGCCGGATCGGCAATCGGTTGGTGAGACATCTCCGACCGGTGCAGCAATCCAACGTGCCGGCTATCGAGAGAGACGAACGCTCCGTAGGCCGTGAGTGAACAGATTCTACCGCGGACGACGTCGCCGGCGACTGGCTCCTTGATGACGACCTCGGCGACGGATTCCTCGGATGTTGTCTGTTGTTGAGGCTTTGTCGTGCTCGGGCGGCCTGGGAGCGACGATCGCAGCGATGTCAACCGATCGCGAGTGACGTGGATGTGGCGTCGTAGACCTCGTGGGGCATCTTCTCGTAGTGCGGAGCGCAGGAGATCATCTGCCTCCTTGAGGATCCGCCGGGCGGCGCTCACGTCGGTTGCTGCGCCTTCCGCCTTGTTCACCAGAACCTGGGCCAGATTGTGGAGTAGGATAGCGCTCGTTGGAATCTCTTCCAGTCCTCGACGGTAGGCAAGCTCGGCTTTCCCTGTGTCACGCTCAGCCTCTTTGTACCAGGTCCCTCGTGCGTTCCAGGTGAGCTCCGAGTTTCCGAGCTCGGCAGCGCGCTCCCATTCTTTTTCGCTGCGCTCGCGGTCTTCGAACCAGAGGGTCTGGGCCAGTAGCGTGTGATAGAAGGGATCGGCGCCCAGCGATGGTTCGAGCCGGGGTAGCTCGGAGGCGACGGTGCGGACGAATGCCGGGCTGGCTTGCACGTCTCCCAGGTCGAACATGAGTGTAGCGAAGCCCAGCCGAATGAGGTGTAGGAGTCGGGTGCCGTCGTCCGGTGCGAGCGAGGTGCTCTCGGCTGCGAGGAAGGCACGCAAGGCATCGAGCGAAAGGTCCAGCGCCTCGGAGTGTTTGCCTGCTCGCCTGGCAGCATTGGCAGCGACGAAGTAGTACTCGAGGCCTGGAGTCTCGCGGTCGAGACCCATCCGTACGATCCGGTGGCCAAGCTCTGGCTGATCGATCTTGAAGGCGAGCTCGGCGAGCGGTGGTCCGATCTCCGGGTATTTGATTGCGAGATCGATGAGCCTGAGCAGCTCCGGGGAAGGATCCTTCCGCGCGGGCTCGGTGTTCGTTGCTTGGTTTGCCGCATCTGTCTGTTCGGCCACTGCAGTTCCCCTTGGAAGCGATAGATGCTCTTATTAGCAGTGTGCGGCGTGCGTCACAAGGGCAGATCACACACCCTAAAGCGGCGGCAAGTTTTTTGCGTTTCAACCGCGAGGCTTCGACCGCGAGACTGTTCAAGTTATTTTGCGCGCGGCGACTTGAGCAGCCTCGGTGGTCGGGGGCGCGCTAGCGCCGGATCAGGGTTCCGACTGTGCTCTTGACATCCGGACGCACCCCTCCTTCCTCGCGAGGAAGAAACCTGACCTCGGTCTTTATCTCGAGGGAAATCATCGATAGCGCTTTGGCGACCTCGTGAGCGAGGTTCAGGCTTTGCAGGAAATTCCTCAGCTCGCCAGTGAAAGAACGAAGGATTTCGTCCTTGGTCGAATTGATGCTCCCGCGGAGGTTGCTGGCAACTTCCTTGGGCATCGGAATCTCGGCAGCAAGCTTGCGAATACCTTCTTCGGTGTTGAACACGGCATCGAGCCCGGCCGAGAGGGTCTTCTTGACCAGATCCGGAATCAACCCCTCGAGGCGCTGGCGCACACCACCATCGATGTCGTGACGTTCTGACGCCGACCCGGTTGTCTCGACCGACTCTGGTTTCTCATCATCCTTGAGCATGCGTCAAGCGTAGGCGGTATATTGGGGGCGATGCAACCTCTGGAACAGGCAGGCGGGCTCCGGGTCATAGACAGCGTCGCCGCGACGGATGCCAACCTCGGTATTCCTCCTCACTCGCCACCGGCGGTGCGCCAACCTCCGCGCCGGCCTTCGATTCCTACTCTTCGTTTCTTGAAGGCGTATTGGGTGACCATCGTGGTCATCGCCAGCTATCTGTTGCTCAAGCTCGAGGCGAAGTACCGATCGCCAGCCGCAATGGAACGAATCATCGTCGACAAACACAGGCTCAACGCCAAGAGAGTCGAGAAAGCAATCGTCTCGCTGCAAGGGCTTTTCATCAAGGTAGGACAGCTCTTCAGCATAATGACCAACTTTCTCCCGCAGGAATTTCGGCATGGGCTCGAGAGTCTGCAAGATCAGGTTCCCCCGCGACCGTACGAAGACATCGTGACGAGGATCAGAGACGAATTCGCAGGCCGAGGACCGGACGAGCTGTTTGCCGAGTTTGCCAGACAGCCGGTCGCTGCCGCCTCGATTGGCCAAGTCCACTTCGCACGATTGCACTCCGGCGAACCAGTCGCGGTCAAGGTTCAGTACTCCGACATCGAGGACATCGCCCGCCAGGACCTTCGCACGATGCGGCGAATCATGGGAATAATCCAGTTCTTCTTCCCCTATCGTGGGCTAGAGGGAATGCTACGTGAAATCACCTCCATGGTCATGGCCGAGCTCGACTTCCGCACCGAGGCAGAGAACGTCCGCACGATAGCCGCGAACTTCACGAATCGACGAGACGTCACCTTTGCCATTCCCATCGACGAGCTCACCACGTCTCGAGTACTGACGACTCGCTGGGAAGAGGGAGTCAAGATCGGAGACACCGAGGAGCTTGCTCGGATCGGCATCGATCGCTCCTTGCTCGCCAGGCTGGTCATCGAATCGTACTGCCAACAAATCTTTGTCGACGGCGTCTATCACGCCGATCCCCATCCTGGAAACTTGCTGGTGCGCAGACAAGACGACGGAGCTCCGAGCATCGTTTTTCTGGATTTCGGGGCGATTGCCCGGATCTCGC
>JAZDLZ010001010.1:0-6175 GCA_043801535.1 Pseudomonadota bacterium | reverse complement strand
GCTCCTCTCACCGCCCGCCCGCCCGGTCACGCATTCGACTACCGCCCCGCGCATCGCGCGCCCCGCACTCCCACCTCTCTCCGACCCCTTTTCGGCGAGGGTCTAGTTATCGGCAAGCGCAGCGGATAGCTGCTTCGAGCGCGCGAATCGTCTCCTGAGCGGCCGGTTGGTGCTGGTATCTGATACTATGCGGTCATGTCGGTCTCGCTGGTCTATCATCCGATGGGCGCGTGCCCCGACTATGAGTCGCCGTTTGAAGCCGCGCTCAAACGCGTGATCGATGGGACGGCGACCCTCGACATCGCTTGTCCGTATATCTCGCTGGACATCCTCCGAGAAGTCACCGGAATGGTCTCAGCCTGGCGGCTCGTCACGGATATCGAGGCGCTAATGAAAGCCGAACCAAGCGAAGCACAAGCCATCGCGAGCTACATTGGCGATCACAAGGACGCAATTCGCGACTACCGGATGTTGCATGCCAAGGTCTTCCTGGGTACGGCCAAGGCCCTCGTTGGCTCCGCGAACATGACGCACGCAGGTTTCGAGCAGCGGACGGAGATGTCGGTACTGCTCGAGGACCCGCAGCAGATGAATGAGCTGCGCCAGTGGTACGTCGAGCTATGGGCAGCGGCGGGCATCCCCGCTACTGCCGAGGTGGCCGAGTATGCCTCGCAGAAGGCTAGTGAGCGGGAATCGGAAGAAGCTCGACGGGAACCAAGCCTAGGCATGGCCGGGAAACAGGTACGAGCAAGGCGTGCCTTCTCTCTTTCACCCTTGCAGCGAGTGGAAATGCGCCAACCAGAGGCTGGTGGTGGAATCCATGCTGCGACTGATCACCCAGGCGCCAGTGCGACGCCTGACGACAAACTCAATCTCTATCAGCTACACTGCCGGTATGCAATCCGCGCGCGTGTCGGTGTCGACATGTCGGCGGCGGCGAGGCTCTGGGAGGAGATGAAGGGTGAGTATCCAGATCGAAAGAGTCACATGGCGGCTCTCGGCGCCAGGCTTGGCAGTCTTACCCTGATCCGGCGCTAGCGCGCCTCAAGACCTCCCCTCCGCGACTCGATCTAAGGGCGGCGGCGAGCCCTCGCCGCCCCCCCATCGAGCAAAGCCCAACGGGGCCCCCCTCCGCGCGGCGGAGCCGCGTTGCGCTCGTGGTTGCTATCGCCGTTTTGGGGTCTCAGCGACGCAGGATACGGAATCGTCAGGCATGGCGTCGAGGCAGCCGGGTCGGTCTTTGAGTGTTTGATGACTGGACCCCGAATCCCAGTTGCGTACTGCTTGCATGAAGGAGCATGCTTCCGCCAGGTCGGGATCCGGAGGAATCGTGCTAGACCTCGTTCGCAAATTGTCCAAACTCAACCAGGCGAGCCGGGCCATGACCGGTTGCTTCGAGCTTCCCCGTCTGCTGGATACGATCCTGCAGCTCGTCGACGAGGTGTTCAAGCTCGACACCTGCGCGGTGTTGCTTTTCGAGGAGGAGGGAGGCTATCTCCGCATCGAGAGGGCACGGGGATACGAGCCCGAGGTGGTTAGCCGGTTCATCGGCAGACCCGGCGAAGGTATCACTGGCCGGGTGTTTTGCGAGGGTCAGCCTGTCTTCGTGGCAGACGTTCGTAGCGATCCGTCCTATATCGGCGGAGTGTCCGGAGCCGTTGCCGAGGTGGCGGCACCGATGCGGCTGAACGGGAGGATCATCGGAGTGCTGGACGCGGAGATCCGTCGAGCCTGCGCGTTCACCGAGGAGGACTTGCAGATATTCGCCACTTTCGCCGACCACGCCGCCGTGGCAGTGCGCAATGCCAAGCTTCACGACGAGCTGGCGATGCGTCGCAGCCAGCTCGAACGGGAGGTGAGCCGGTTGAATCTGCTCGGCAAGGCAGCTCAGGCGCTAAGCTCGAGCCTCGATTTCGACGAGGTGCTCCACTCGATTCTCGCTCTGGCGCGCGAGGCGCTCCGGTTCGATCACTGCGCTGTCCTGCTTCTCGACCAAGACGTCAAGAGACTGCGAATCCAGGCGTCGGTCGGATACGATCGCGTGGTCTCCGACCTCAATATTCCTGTGGGCGAGGGAATAACCGGACAGGTTGCGCAGACCGGCAAGCCGGTGCTGGTGGATGACGTTACTTCGAGCCCATCCTACATCCCCGGCGTGTCTGGCGGTCGCTGCGAAATGGCGGCGCCACTGGTTGCGCGCGGGAGGACGATCGGCGTGCTCGATGCCGAGAGTACCGAGACTGGGGCGTATAACGGGGACGACCTCAACCTGTTTGCCACCTTTGCCTTGCACGCGGCCACCGCGCTGGCCAATGCCGAGAACCACCGCGAGCTGCAGAAGGCCAACGAGATACTGCACCGCAACATCGTCGAGATGGAGCGGATGAACCGGGAGCTGGCGCAGTACACGATTACTCTCAACGAGACGAACACCAAGCTCGAGCACCGGGTGAACGAGCTCATTACCTTGCAGCGCGCGTCGCAGACGATCACTTCCAGCCTGAATCTCGACGAGACTCTGGACGCGATCGTCGAGATGACGCGCGAGATAGTCCATTCGTCGCACAGCGTTATCAAGCTGATCGACGGGGAGTCGACCAATCTGTTGGTGCAGGCTCGTCACATCACCGAGGCGGAATGCGCATCTGCCGAGTCCCGATCGACGTTCGGCGTACCCTTGCGGATTGGCGATCGTACTATCGGCAGCTTCGAGGTCGAGCGGATTGGCAACGGTCCGTTCAGCGACGAAGAGCGCCGTCTCCTGGAAACCCTGGCCAGCCAGGCAGCGATCGCCATCGAGAACGCCCGTCTCTTCGAGACCACCCAGCGAACCTATTTCGAGACCATTCGTTCACTCGCCCAGGCACTGGAGGCGCGCGACGCCTACACCAAGGGTCATTCCGAGCGCGTGACCCGCTACGCGATTCTCGTTGCCGAGGCTCTCCGTATTCCCGAAGGCGAAAGGCGAGTGCTCGCTCATGCTGGATTGCTGCACGACATCGGCAAGATTGGCGTCGCGGACGCCATTCTCAGCAAGACGTCTTCGCTGACGGCCGAGGACCGCCAGCTGATCGAGAAGCACCCGATCTTCGGCGACACCATCATCGGTCCGCTGCGCTTCCTCGAAAAGGTCCAGGCGCTGGTACGCCATCACCACGAACGCTACGACGGGATGGGCTACCCCGAGAACCTGAAGGGCGAAACCATCCCCCTGGGCGCCCGGATCATCGCTGTGGTCGACTCGTTCGATGCCATGACCTCGAGACGACCGTATCGAGCGCCGCTCCCCTACGAGACCGCCGTCAAGGAGCTGCGCCAGGGCGCCGGGACTCAGTTCGATCCCGACATCGTGCGCGTGTTCCTGAAAATTCTCGAAACTCACGGCGTCATTACCGAGAGCGAGGGGGACATGTCGACCCTCTTCGAGCGCCTGGCACCAATCCACGTAGGAGGCAGGTAGCGATCATTCCCGGTGGTCGCCGCACTGGTGCGTCGCTGGCGGGGAGCGACGTACCGGCAAGCCGTCTTCCCAGACCACCGGCACTCTGCGCCAGACTTCGGCGAGCAAATCGCAATAGGGCTCGTGAAACACGTCCAGATCGAGAACCAGGTAGTCTCCTAGCGTAGTAACGGCATAGAGCTTCTCGTCCTTGATCAGTAGATGGGCTGCCTGGCCGTGGAGTTTGGCTCGGAAGAGAGCTGTCCCGTTCTTCAGACTCCAGATTCCAACCAGGCCGCCGGAGAATCCCGCCACTATCGTTCCCATCGGTCCTTCGAGCAGACGTACTACTGGATTCGGGGCGACATCCTCGAAGGTGAACGACGGCTTGGCCTGGCCGGCGGCAATGGGTACGAGCTCCATCTGGCCTTCCTTGAAACCGAGAACCAGCCAGCCGTCGGCCCGCGCTATTGCGGTCACTCCGAGGCCAGCGGAGTAGCTTGCCTGCTCTTTGCCTTCGCCGGTCGGGTCGAGCACCAACACCTTGCCGGGCATCGCGAGGAGAATCTGGCCGTTGTCCCACGCCGCCGCGGTCACACCTTGGGCGGCCAGCACTCGGGCTCGACCTTCACGGTCGACGACGATCGCCTTGCCGTCGGCGCGCGCCAGACAGGCGTTGTCGATGGCGATCAACGATTCCAGCTTGGACACAGTGGCGGTGGCGAGAAGCTCGTCTTTTGCGCGATCCCAGATTTCGATTCCGTCCTTTGGCTCGATTTTGGGCTCGATTTTGGGCTCGGTTTTGGGCTCGCTTGTGGGTTCGTCTCTTGCGGTGCCCAGGCAGAGGAGCTCCGAGCTGGCGTCCTCGGCCGCTTGCCAGGCGCGTTCGGCCACCGCTCGCCGCCATTTCTTGTTCTGGCCGGGAGCCGCCGCCGGCGTGGAGGTGTCCTGATTCGCCGGTGCCGCGCCGCCGGCAGCGGTGCTCGATTCCGGCGGCGAGTCGAGTCGAATCCAGCCGCGATGGGTGTACGCTTCTGGTCCCGAGCTCAGCATGAGCGGAGCGCTCCAGTACTGTGATCCTCGTTGGAAGTCATAGAGGACGACCGCACCATCGTCGAGCGGCGAGACCGCGAGGCTGCCGTCCGGGTCGACCCGGAACAGGCCGAGCTTGCTGATACGCTCGTTGATCGAGAGGCTCGCGAGTCGGTCGAGATCGATCAGCTTTCCTGCGTCGCCGGTGGCGATAACCTGGTTTCCCTTCGGGAAAGGGTACACCCAGAAGACTCGACCTCCGTGATCGAGCACGGCGACCGCCTTGCCAGTTGCGGGGTCCCATACCCGAACTGTCTTGTCGAGACCGCCGCTCACGACCAGGCGACCGTCGTTGCTGTAGCACACGCTACGGATGGGACCGGTGTGTCCGGTGAGAACCCGCGCGAGCGATCCGGTTTGCACGTTCCACAGCCGGACAGTCCGATCGACGCTCGCCGAGACGAGCTCTTTGCCGTCGGGACGGAAGGCGGTTTCCCACACCACGTGCTCGTGGCCTTCGAGAAGGTGTTTCTGGGCGCCGGACACAGTGTCCCAGATGCGGACCGTCTTGTCGTAGCCGCTCGACGCCAGCAGCTTTCCGTCGGCGCTGAAGGCAACGGAGACCGCCCAACCGCGGTGGCCGACGAGCACCAGCAACGGCGCGCCGCTCTCCGCGTCCCAGAGCCGCACCGAGCGATCGTTCGCTGCCGATGCCAGCAGCTTTCCGTCGGGGCTGTAGGCCAGATAGGTGACGGCGGCAGTGTGTCCCTCGATCACTTTCTTTTCCGCGCCAGTCACGACGTCCCAGAGCCGGATGGTCTTGTCACCGCCGCTCGAAGCGACCCGCTCTCCGTCGGGGCTGAAGATGGCGATTCGAGTGGAGGCGAGATGTCCGCTCGGAGGTTTCTCCTTTTCGATAGCAGTGGCCCAATAGAGGCTCACCAGCTTGTCCTCACCGCCAGTGGCCAGGAATTGTCCGTCGGGGGTCACCATCCAGCCGCGCAGATCGCTGGTCTTGCCAGTAGTGGGGATCGTGGTTGCCACGTCGGTTTCCATGTCCCAGATCTGGATGCCTGCCTCGTGGCGGCCGAGGCCCAGGACTCGGCGATTGCCGGCGGAGACGCCAGTGGAGACGCCAGCGGCAGAAACGAGTTGTAGTCTGTCAGTGGCACGCTTGACTACTCGGATGGCTTGGCCGGTGGCCAGATCCCATACTCGGACCGTCTTGTCGCTACTCGCGGAGACGACGTTTTCGGCAGACGGAAAGACCAGCCCGTTGATGATGTCGCCGTGACCTTCGAGCACCCCCCTGGCCTGTCCGGATGCCGCATCCCACAGCCTGACGGTCTTGTCCTTGCTAGCCGATGCCAGCAGCCCCCCGTCGGGGCTGAAGGCGAGCTCGGTGACGATATCGGTGTGGCCGATCATGGTTGCCCTGGCTTCGCCTGTCTCGCCGTCCCAGAGACGGACGGTGTTGTCGAAACTGCCGCTGGCGAGCAGCCTGCTGTCGGGACTGAAAGCGAGTCGGGCAGCCTGGAGCGTGTGTCCTTCCAGCTTCTTCATGGTCGCGGTCTGGAGATCCCAGAGGAATACCGGCGATTGCCAGGTCGATGCTGCCAGGTGTTTGCCGTCGGCGGCGAACGCCACGCTGACCAGCGCGTCCCCGTGACCGCGCAGCATGCGGACCGCCGCGGTCTCGGTATC
>JAZDLZ010001009.1:0-5085 GCA_043801535.1 Pseudomonadota bacterium | reverse complement strand
CATACCGAGAGTATGCGCCCTCCTCGCTCCTTGTCATCCGGGCGCCTCAGCGCCGACACTTGTTCAAGTTATTCTGCGACGGCTCCTTATTGTCTGTCACGGCCGGGTTTTAGGGCCCTTCCTCACAATCCAGGCGGGAAGAGACTCGAATGGGATCGTTTCCGTTCCGTTGGCGTTCCGTTGGCGTCCTTGGCAACTTGGCACTTCGTGGTTGCTTTTTGTGGTAGACGAGGTATCGGTTCCCATATAAATTCCGCTCGCCTCTATCGTCTCGCGCCGAATGAAGAGGCAGTCCCGCGGCGCACGAAGGAGAAAAAATGGAGGGAGACAAGCCAACCGGTGAGGCCAAAAAGGCCAAACAGAAGCAGAAAGGCGTGGTCTGGGTCGATCGCGACCGCTGCAAAGGGTGCGCTTTCTGCGTCGAATTTTGTCCGTACGACGCCCTTGCCCTTGAGGAGGGCTTCAATGCCAAGGGGTATCACCCACCCCGTCTGGCTCTTCCCGAAAAATGCAACGGCTGCGATCTCTGTGGGCTCTATTGCCCTGACTTCGCAATATTCGCCATCCGGGAAAAGCTCGGCTAGGAGGTACCCATGCATGCTGATCCAATAGGAGTTCTGACCGGGCAGCACTACCTCGACGGCGACCACGCTTGCTGCGAGGGAGCTGTCGCCGCTGGCTGTCGATTCGTGGCCGGCTACCCGATCACCCCGTCAACCGAGGTCGTCGAGAGAATCTCTGGCCGGTTCCCCCGCGTCGGAGGAATGTTCATCCAAATGGAGGACGAAATCGCCTCGTCGATTGCCATTCTGGGCGCCGTCTGGGCTGGCAAGAAGGCGATGACGGTTACATCCGGGCCTGGCTTTTCGTTGATGATGGAGCACATTGGCCTGGCAGCCATGACCGAGGCTCCATGCGTCTACGTCAACGTCCAGCGAGGCGGGCCGTCGACCGGGCTGCCAACGCTGCCTGGTCAAGCCGACATGATGCAGGCACGCTGGGGCTCGCACGGCGACTACTCGATCATCGCCCTCTCGCCAAACTCGCCCCAAGAAAGCTTCGATCGCACTATCGAGGCATTCAACCTCTCGGAGAAGTGGCGAGTGCCAGTAATGGTCATGCTCGACGAGTGCGTTGGCCATATGACGGAGCGAGTGGTGATTCCGCGGGCCGAGGAAATCGAGATCGTGCCTCGCCGGTACACCTCGCTGCCCCCTGACAAATACCTGCCGTTCCGTCCTGGCGAGGACGGAGTGCCGGAAATGGTCAAGGCCGGCGACGACTATCGCATTCACGTGACCGGTTTGACCCACGACGAACGCGGCTATCCAGCGATGAGCTGGCAAACCCAGGAGAAGCTCGTCTCGCGACTCGTCAACAAGATCAAGAAGAACGAGCATCTCATCCGTCACGTCGAGGAGGATCGTATCGAAGGCGCCGACGTGGTGGTGCTGTCATATGGCATTACCTCGCGGGTTGCGTTGCGTGCCGTCGACATGGCGCGGGCCAAGGGAGTCAAGGTCGGCACACTGCGTCTCGTTGTCTGCTGGCCGTTCCCAGAGAGCCGGATTCGCGAGCTCTCGCGCAAGGTCAAGTCGTTCGTGGTTCCCGAGATGAACTACGGCCAAATGGTACACGAAGTCGAGCGTTGCGCGGGCGACCGGGCACGCACTCTGCTGGTGCCGCATGGCGGCGGCACTGTGCACGATCCAAAGGACATTTACGACGCCATCATGGAGGCAGCCCGATGAGCGTCCAGATCTATGGAAAGACCGAAGGCGTCGACTATGCCGGCGTCCAGAACCCGGTCAACCCGTTTCTGCGGATGGACCGGATGCCGTCGATATGGTGCCCTGGCTGTGGCATCGGCACCACCGTCAATTGCTTTACTCGAGCACTGACCGAGAGCAACCTCGACCTGCGCAAGGTGGCAATCGTCTCTGGCATTGGCTGCACTGGCCGGGTTGCTGGCTATCTCAACATCGACTCCTTCCATACCACCCATGGCCGAGCAATACCGTTCGCTACCGGCTTGAAGCTAGCCAACCCAGAGCTGAAGGTCATTGTCTACTCGGGCGACGGAGACTTGGCCGCGATCGGTGGCAACCACTTCATCCACGCCGCCCGTCGCAACGTCGACATTACCGTCATCTGCGTGAACAACCTGACCTACGGCATGACCGGCGGACAGCTCGGTCCCACCACTCCGGTGCCAGCAGTTGCGTCGACTGCCCCGTATGGCGCCTTCGAGGAGCCGTTCAGTCTACCGTTCCTCGCCGACTCCGCCGGAGCGGTGTACGTCGCACGCTGGACAGCGTACCACGTCAGGCAGACGGCCAAGGCCATGCAGGAAGCGCTGGCCAAGCGGGGGTTCAGCTTCGTC
The DNA here is from genome assembly GCA_043801535.1 of Pseudomonadota bacterium. Taxonomy (GTDB): domain Bacteria; phylum Myxococcota_A; class Polyangia; order Haliangiales; family SHYZ01; genus JAZDLZ01. Next base: position 2,702 of record JAZDLZ010001009.1, on the reverse strand, counting down.
GAGGTTCTCTCGCCTTGTCCGACTCTCTATCAGCGCCGCAACAAGCTCGGCGACGGGCTCGACGCGCTCAAGTACTACAAAGAGAAGAGCGTGGTCAAGCACGGAGCCGACACTCGCTCGGTAGCCGTTACCTATCAGGGCGAGCTCGTCGTGGGCAGATTCGTCGATCGCGAGCGGCCAACCTTCATCGAAGCGATGAACGAACGGCTCAGCAAGGCGCTCGGCGAGAAGTATGCGCCCTACCCAACCGGGTTCGCCGAGAGAGCCCCGGTAGCAGCAGTAGCAGCAGCAGCGACGGCAACTACCAACGCCAAGGCGGGAGGTGACAAATGAGCACCAACGCTGCTTCCCCCACCATCACCGAAATCAAGTTTGGCGGCTTTGGTGGCCAGGGTGTAATCCTTGCCGGAATCATCATTGGCAAGGCAGCGTCGATCTACGACAACAAGGACGCGACCCTCACCCAGTCGTTCGGTCCCGAAGCGCGCGGCAGTGCGTGCTCGGCCCAGGTGATCGTCAGCGACCAGCGGATCCTGTATCCGTACGTCACCAAGCCCAACATCATGGTCACCATGTCGCAGGACGCGTTCAACCGCTTCGCGCCCGAGCTTCACGAAAACGGCATGCTCATCGTCGAGGAGGACCTGGTGAAACCGACCGGGCTTCCTTCGTCGGTCAAAGTCTTCGGCATCCCTGCAACTCGCATTGCCGAAGAGCTCGGCCGCAAGATGGTGTTGAACATCGTGATGGTCGGATTCTTCACTGCGGTGACCAAGCTCGTCGACGCCGACGCTGTCCGCCAGGCAGTCAAGACCTCGGTACCGAAGGGAACCGAGGAGCTCAACCTCAAGGCGTTCGATCGCGGCTGGGAATTCGGCCGCAAGCTCGTCGCCGCCTAGTACCGACTCATTCGCGAACGCGGCTGGAAGCGGCCGCGTGCCCGCATCTATCCCGAGAAGCCCCCCCGTCGGCGTCCGAGCTGACAAACTCAACCAGATCTGTCACGTCGTCGACGGCAGTGCGCCATGCACTGTGTTTGCCGACCGGCGGCTGGTTCGGTGTACTGGATTTCTAGATCTGGAAAACGAGCTGCGGTGGCTCGCTCTCGACAAGGTACTCGAACTGCTCGCGGAACTCGGCAACCCCGAGCTTGGCGGTGGCGGCAAACTTGGCCAGCTCGTGGTCGTTCTTGAAGTCCTCGCGGTTGAGGCGAATCATGTAGCGGCGGGCGATTCCGTATGTCGTCGAATTGGTATCCACCAGGCGAACTCTGGTGCGGCCGGTGTCCGGATCGACCAGCGAACGGAGAGGAACAGGGACGAATCGTCCGTCCTGGAGGGAAACCATGGCGGCGTTGCCTCCCCGGAGGAGAAACTCGGCGGCGCAGAAGCCGAGATCACGGGTGTACTCCATGTCGAACGGGATCGGGTCGGCGCAGCGCAGCTCGTAGCCGATGTTCTTGGCTACGATGGTCGCCTTGACACCGAATTGCTTGAGCCGGCTGGTTACCGATTTCTTGAGGATCTCACCGATGTCGACCTCGGCGATTCTGATGTTGCCGTGGGCATCGCGCTCGACGTCCTCGAGCAGCGCCAGCTCTTGGGGATCCATTCCCAGGACGACTCCCTCGGCCACCACTGCTACGCCATCACGCCGGCCGTAGCTCTGCCGCTTGATGATTGCCCCCACCAATGTATCGACGATGGTCTTGAAACGGAGGTGTTGGCCGAACTCCTCGAGAAGCAGAGTGAGGGTCGCTCCGGCGGCCTTGCCGGTCCCGAGAGCGAGATGGCCTGCCTTCCGGCCCATCGAGATCACGAAGTACCAGCGAGAGGTCGTTTGCGCGTCGACCATCAGGTTCTTGACGATCTCGACCGCGTGATGGCGCGCCGTCTGGAATCCGAAAGTGTCAATGTGCGACGGTAGATCGAGGTCGTTGTCGATGGTCTTGGGTACGTGCGCGACACGGATCCGTCCGGCCGCTTTCTCTTCGAGCTTGAGCGCGGAAAAGGCAGTATCGTCGCCGCCGATAGTGATGAGCTGCGACACGTTCAGCCGCAATAGCGAGAGCACCGCGTTCTCGAGGTAGCTGGGGTCGGTAGTTGGATTGGCTCGCGATATCCCGATGTGGGAGCCGCCGCGGAAATGAATGCGGCTGACTTCGTCGGCAGAGAGGGGTCTGGCACAGTCGACGTTGCCCCGCATGATGCCCTCGAATCCATCCTGGATTCCCAGGACTTCGACTCCGTCGAGGGCACTGCGGATGACCGCAGCGCTGATAACGCTGTTGATACCTGGAGCGGGTCCACCTCCCACGAGAATCGCAAGCTTCTTGCGCTGGTCTATCGAGCTCATCAATCTCCTTCTTTCCTTCTTTTCTCGCTTTCCTGCAATCGTGCTGTCCTGCTGACGAATGCGCTTTGAACGCAGCGCATCTCAGTTTCGGGCGCTGCTCGCGTCCTGCAAGCGTGGCGGAGCGTAGCCCTCATTCATTGGCACGGTCAAGCAGCCGAAACAGCTGTTGACCAAACACCGCTAATGATATATCAGTATCAATTGTCGCCCTTGACGACAGCACTACGAGGGAGCAATTGCAGAGGAACACCCGCCAGCGCGATGTCATCCGTGAAGTCCTCGCTTCGGCCGATCGACCTTTGACCGTACAAGAGGTGGCAGCAACCGCGCAGGAGGTGCTTCCTTCG
>JAZDLZ010000959.1:0-4216 GCA_043801535.1 Pseudomonadota bacterium | reverse complement strand
CCTCGGCGGCAAGCTGGGCCGCGCCGAACTGTTCGAGCTTGGCCGTCCGGCGAACCATCGGACAGAAGCCCGCCGTACCAAGAAGATTGTCGATGACCCGGTGGCGACGGCTTCGCCTTGGCGGGCCAATGTAGTATTCGGCCGGGTCCAGGATGGGCACGTAGTTACCGGCCACGACATCCTCGAGTGGCAGACGGCGGCCAGTCAAGAGCTCGTAGAGAAACCACAGCCGTCGACTGTACTGTCCGGTCGGGTGCTTTCGGACGAATGCAGTGAGCGCACGTTCGAAGGCAGCGCAATCCACCCGCCGGAAGAGCGCCGCGAGCACCTCGAGGCTGACACCCTCGTGCTTGAGCGCGAACTCGAGCTGCTCGGTGATCTCGCCGCCTGGAGCATAGCCGGGCGGATAGACCACGACCGTTCTGCCCTCCTCGACTCGCTCTCGCTTGCCTCCCCGAGCGGCGACAAAGGAAAGCCGGTGCGGGGGGAAGACCGCGAGCTTGTAGTCAGTGATCACCTTCGCGTACCCGACAGGCTGGGTGCCGGCTGGTGGCGTCACTACCGGAGCCGCCCCGGTAACAATCAGGACCTCGCCCTTGCCACTGCCGAGACCGACGCCGTACTGGGAGAAATGCTCCTCGCACATGTACGAGCCAGACTCGCCTTGCCGGGTACGACCCACCACGAGAGCAGGCATCCCGGTGCCTGTTGCCCTCCGGCAAGCATCGCAAGGGACCGACTGGGCGACAAGTCTGGTGGCATCACCGGACAGTCGGCCAGCGGCTTTGAGCACGAGTGCTCTTGCCTTTGCTTTTGCTTTTGCTTTTGCTTTTGCGAGGTCCGGCATCTCTTCCAGGATTCCTTACCGCTCTTCGAAAATAATTAGATTTCGATGAGTCATCAAAAATTACATTATCACCTGAACGCGCAGAACGATCCGTTCTGGAGTCAACGACGTAGTAAGTCGCCGTTGCTGTTGTAGTATCCTCTAGTTTCTAATCTTAGAGGATACAGGATGGCCCAGCCGCTTTTCACCCCGCACAGCAAGAGGACGTGGTCACGAAAAGCATGGGCTTTCCTGAAGCTGCTGGGCAAATGGCTGCGGCCGCCCCGAGGGTTGTGGCCGACTCGAGGGGGCAAGTTGTACCTGGCGGCGACTCTCTTCATTGGCGGTGCCGCCATCAACACCGGCAACAATCTTCTCTACTTGCTGCTCGGCTGGCTGCTGGCGATGATCATTGCCTCGGGTATTCTCAGCGAGCTGTCGCTGCGCGGGCTCTCGGTCACGCGCAAGCCGGCAACACGCATCTATGCTGGGCGTCCGTTCCTGATCGGGGTGTCGCTCCACAATCGCAAGAAGCGCGTTTCGTCGTTCTCGATCGAGGTGGAAGACCTACAGAAACGGCGGCCGCTCGACAAGCGGTGCTATTTTCTCAAGGTACCGCCCGCCAAAGAACAGGCGACTAGCTACCGTCATTCGTTTCCGCGCCGCGGGCTCTACCATCTCGACGGGGTACGCCTGGCAACCAGGTTTCCGTTCGGCCTGTTTCGCAAGTCCCTCGACCTCGAGCTGCCAGCAGAGCTCCTCGTCTATCCGGCGGTCCATCCGGTACCGCTACCGCCGGCTCCAATCAGCCAGGGCGGAGAAGAACAGCTCATGCGCCGCGGTCGGGCTGGGGAGCTCTATGGCTTGCGTGACTTCCGCCAAGGAGACGATCGTCGCGAAATACACTGGCGCTCCTCTGCCCACCGCGGGCGCTTGACGATCAGAGAGCGCGACGACGACGCCCAGCGCCGCATTGCCATCCTCCTCGACAATTCGCTTCCCCAGACGAGCAAGACAACGCCGGACGCGGGCAAGGATGGCCAGCCGCTCGCCAACGACAAGCCCGATGGCGGTCTCGACGGTGTCCCGAGTGCCAAAGGTTCCAAAGGTGCCAAGGGTGCTGGCACCGGCCACGATCGCGACTCCGACAGCGGCGCAGGCACGGGGGGGGACGCCGGCGCTGCCGAAGCCGACGCAGAAGCCACCGCCCTCGCCGCGCTCGAACGGGCAGTCAGTCTGGCAGCATCGCTGGCAGTGGCCTACCTTGGACGCAACTACGCGGTCTGTCTGGCGGCTCGCGGCGGCGTCTTCGTGCCGCCTGCGCCGGGCCAAGCGCAAGCAGAACGAATCCTTCGGATCCTGGCGCTGCTCGAGACCGCCAGCCCCGACTCGCCAGCGCCGGCAGTGCCCGCTTCCACTGGCGAGAGGCTCCTGGTCGTTCCCCGCGGGGTTCGCCCTTCGCCCGCCAGCAGTGGGATTCCCCCAAAGGTTCTGGAAGCGTAGCCAATGAAGTTCGCCACCACCCACAAGCTCGCTTCCTACCTGATGGTTCTAAGCAGCTTTGCCGCGGTTGCGTTCTCGGGCGAGCTCGGGCCGGTTACCGTGTTGCTGTTTCTCGCCAGTCTCGTCCCGAGCTGGTTCTGGGAACAGCCCCGCGTAAACCCAGGTAGATGGACGATGCTGGGAAGCATCGTCAGCATTTTGTCGATGGCCTACGCCGGAGTCGAGGTCGCCAACAACGTCCCGTTCGTGGTGGCCCTCTCGAAACCGATCCTTGTCCTGCTCGTGGCCAAGCTCTTCCACCGGGTAACCACCAGAGACTACCTGTGGATCTACGTGCTGACCTTTGCCGTGCTCCTCGCCGGTGCAACGCTGAACGGCAGGATCAGCTACGGTCTTTGTTTCCTGGTCTACACCATTGCCACCACGTGGGCCCTGATTCTCTGTCACCTCCGTCGGGAAATCGAGGGCAACTACCTTTTCAAACACACCGACGAGAGCACTTCGGTGCGGGTCGAGGTCGAACGCATTCTGGCCTCGCGGCGGGTAATCGGACGCTCATTCCTCGTCGGCACTCTCTTTATCTCACTTGGGGTCTACTGCGCAGCCATGCTCTTCTTCGCTCTCATCCCCAGGTTCAGCTTCGGCATCTCGCTCCAGCGATCCCGTCTCGGAATAATCATGGCAGGATTCCAGGACGGCGTGACCCTCGGCGGTCATGGCACCATAAAGGACGATCGCACGGTGGTGATGCGGGTCTTTCTCGACCGTCCAGCCTACCGGGGACCGGGAGGTGCTTCCCTGCGCTTTCGTGGAGTTTCGTTCGACAGCTACGAGAACGGCAAATGGTCACGCTCGGACCGAGCGTTTCCGACGAGCGTCGCCCGGGAGTACGGGGCAATGACGAGAAACGTCCGTCTCTACCTGGACACGAGTGAGGACGAGGCCCGCCGCATCATTCTGTCGAACCGTCTGGTCGGCACCGTGAAGCAAGAGATCTTTCTCGAGCCAATGGAAACGACTGTCCTCTTTGCCGCCTCCCGCCCGATCGCATTCGAGCTCACCATTCCGGGCATTCTGCCCGACAATCGCAATCTTGCGCTCGAGCAGAGCAAGAACGACGAGCTACGCTACCATCGCTACACGGCGATCAAGTACACCGCCTACTCCGATCCGAGTCCTCCACCCGAAGACAAGCTGGTTCTTGCCGCTGACACCAAGTACGCCGCGGTCTTGAGCCCGTACCTCCAGCTTCCCGCCAATCTTCCCAGCCGTGTCATCGATCTTGCCAAGGCCATCACTGTCAACGCAACTGGTCCGTATCAGAAAGCCCTGGCCATTCAGAACTATCTGGCGGCGAGCTATCGCTACACCGTCGAGATTGACAGCGATCCTGCCGCCGAGCCGCTGGATCACTTCCTGTTCCAGCGCAAGCAAGGTCATTGCGAGTATTTCGCCAGCGCCATGGCGGTTCTCTTGCGCGCGGTCGACGTTCCGACTCGTAGCGTCAACGGATTCAGAGGCGGGGAATGGAACGACTACGGGGGGTACATGGCTGTCCGCGCAGGCGATGCCCATTCCTGGATCGAAGTCTGGCTCGATACTGTCGGCTGGGTGACCTTCGATCCCACTCCCCCCGGTGGTCAAGTCAGTCGACGGAGCGGCCTTCGCCGATTCCTCACCAGAATGGGTCTCATTGTCGATACTTTTCACCTGAAGTGGCTGCAGTGGGTCGTCGACTATGATCTCGGCCAACAAGCCACTCTGTTGCGCCAGGCCGCCAACTTCTTCAGGGTCACTGGCAAGCTTCGCCGGAGCCTGTCCGCAAGCAACGTCAAGGCCACGCTCCGCCGTCATCTCGGTAGCATCAGCCTCGGCGTTGTCTTGGTC
>JAZDLZ010000957.1:0-3005 GCA_043801535.1 Pseudomonadota bacterium | reverse complement strand
GAACGTTGTCGGTGTGACCGGCGATCAGGAAATGACGATCGGGGAAGTCCTTGAGAATGGCGGCGACCTCGGCAAGCGCTGCCTCTCCTTCTCTCGACAGGGTCGCCCTTCCAGAGGGGAACAGGATTCCTGCCGGTAGTTTCAAGATCATGCGGCCGCCACGAAAGAGCACCTTGATCTTGCCAGTGTCGATCATGCGCTGGAACTTGGAGGCGAGGTTCTTGAAAGCTTGCAGCCGCTTCTCAGCCTCGGCGCGTTGCTTGCGCAAGTCATCGAGCTCGGCCCGCGTAGTCTGAAGATGGGTCTGCACGTCGGCGAGCGTCTTTTCGGAAGACTCCTTCCCTTGCCGGATTTCGTCGCGCTCCTTGCTGCACTTGGCGATCGACTGTTCGAGCTCGTCGATGCGCTCGGTCTTGCTCTTCTCCCTGCCAAGGCACGCCGTCTCGGCATCCTGACACTTCCGCAGCTTGGCGAGCGTCTCTTGGTGGGTGGACTTCATTACGCAGCCAGCGCCGAGCGGTGCCACCGCAGCCAGCAGCAGCACAATCGGCCAGAGCGAGGTACCAACGAAAAGTCGGGGCATAGTGGGCATGAGGCTGACGGTACCGGAGCTCTGCCCGAATTACAAATCGGCGTTCGTACCCCAACTGCAACGCAACCAGGGACTCGGGAATCGTATGGACGAGGCGAGGTCGTTACGGGATTGCCACGGAGGTCAAGGCATCAGCAGTCTCGATGCAAAGATAGTTCGTAGTGGCGCACACTCCGTTGGGAATCAGCTCGCCGCCTTCTTTCTCGGCTGCATAGATGAGGCGAGCACGGATCGTGGTCCACGTATCGGTGCTGACCATGTAGTCCCTCATTGCCCGGTAGAAGATCTTGGCTGCAGCTCTGAAGCCCTTGGCGGTTACGACCGGCGAGCAGGTCGCACAGCCCTGGGAGAGATGGTGGAAGGCATGGGTGATGATCCCGTTGTTGAAGTGTACCCAGCCCATGTCATTGCCAGTCGGGGTTGCTCCCGGAAGGGGGATTTCGCCTGTCGGCAATACGAATCGAACGGTGTAGTTGTTGCGGCTGCACACGCAGCAGGTCGATGACTTGCCGACAGGATTGGCAGTACCGCCAGGGCAAATGTTGCCGTACGGACAGTAGGTAGCACAGTCGTCGGACGGCTGATCCATGTCGCGAACGGCGTCGCCCGGGATGGTCGGGGTGAAAATGTCCTCGCCACCCCTGAAGATGTCGGCGGTGGTGGTGTCGACCAGATTGCCGTAAATCTTCCAACGCTCGATTGCCGCGCCCATGATGTCGGCGAAGCCTTCGTCGATCGCCCCGAGCTCGTAGTACGGCGACACCGCTGGGGTTACCTCGCTGCGAAAGACCGCGTGCGTGAATTCGTGCCCGATCACGTCATTCGCCTGGTTTGCAGCCAGAGCGTTGTACGGTCCGGTGATGGGCGAGGTGTAGACCCAGCCATCGCCATCGCCTTGGACTACGTACATGCCGCACGGCTCCAAGCATGGACGAAGAGAGGTGTCGGCGACGTTGGAATAGAAATACATGGCCAACATCTTGGTGGTGTTGCAGTGAACGACGCCCTTGATCTTGTTGCCGGCTGCAGCCGCGAACCACGAGTCACGGGCGTGGACGTTGTAGTAGTAGTCCCAGGCATTGCCGAGCAGGGTGTACTGCGAGTCGGCATCATTATCGGAGGTTGGCAGCACCTTGCCTTCCACGTACGCCGGGACAAAGGCGGTCCCTGGCGGCGTACACGAGGTGTTGCCGGTGCCCTTGATCTGCCGATACTTGGCGAAAGATATCAGCGATGCGTGATGGAGCACTTCTCCGCTGTGCGCGTCGACGAAGGTTTCCTCGAGAGCTGGAGTCCCGTCACTCATAGTGCCACTCTTGCGCACTGCCCAGGCCAGACGAACCGTGTCGTCGTAGGGCCCGCGGATGTAGACGAGCCTCGGCGAGTCGAACGAATAGCTACCAGCGGGATCGGCATCTCGACGGGCAGACTCGATCGCGGCGGCTTCGTCGAGGGACGGGATGCCGTCATCGACGTCGCCGTCGGTTTCTTCGCCGACAGCGGCGGTGACCGAGTAGATCATTCCGTCGCCATTCAAATGCACGCGCACGTCGCTGAAGAGCACCTCGATTCCATTGCGAGTCTGATAGTAGTCCGCGTGAATGCCACCGTCCTCGTCCTCGGAGAGTTGGCGCAGCTCCAGGTTCTCCGGCCTTGCTCGGAATACCGGCGCGATCGTCTCGATGTTGGCAGCGAGGCTTCTTTGTGCCTCTACGACGTCACCAACCGGGACTATTGCCGAGCCCAGGTCGCCCTGAATCGTCTCCGGCATTCCTCGGGGAGTCAGCAGAACAACCGAAGCACGAGGCAAGGCAGACAAGGACGCCTTGACATCGACCGGCAACTGGGCGAGCAAGGCTGCTGCGCCAGCCACTGGATCGTCGCTGTCAATAGCCGACTCGTCTGCTTGGCAGCCCACCAGCGAGAGAAGTGCTGCCAGGGCGAGCGTTCGCGGTATTCTCATGGCTCCTCCTTTTCGAAACAAACGGCACAGATTGTTTTTCATTGTGCTATTTCGCACGCGGCGCGGATCCTGGTTGCGAATAAATTCTCGCGCTATCGCGCCGGTGCAAGGCAGCGCCGAAAGAGGAGGATGCCGTTCACCGACGAGGCAAACGGTTCCCAGCCTGCCGGCGCCTTGGTGACATGTCCCTTCCCGTATTGGGGGAGCTCATTGGTTAGCGAAGCTGCGCCATCGCTGCCGCTCATTACCTCCCATTGGGCGCAAGCAAACGGAGCGGCCGACTGAGAGGCGTCGCCGCCAGCACGGCTTTCGCCGCTGGGAACGGCGAAGCCGACAACGGAGCCCAAGACGAGCCCTGTGAAAACCATGACCATATTCCTGTAGCGCATGCCCGGATTCTATGTCGACCGCGCACGATGGGAAGGAATGTTTTCCATCCATTCGCTCATG
>JAZDLZ010000942.1:0-3506 GCA_043801535.1 Pseudomonadota bacterium | reverse complement strand
AGAGCCCACAGAATCAGTAGCAGCAATCCAGTCGACCGGGACGAAGCTGGCAGCCATTCGCCCCGGCTATGTGCTGCTAAATCCTGGACCGGTGAACACCTCGACGCGGGTCAAGAGCGCCTACCTTCATTGCGACGTCTGTCACCGCGAGCCGGAGTTTTCGGAGGATCTGGTCCGGCTCACGGGCAAGTTGCGCCGGATATTCCGGGGTGGACCGGAGCACCGGGTCGTGGTGCTGACTGGCTCCGGGACGGCAGCCATGGAGTGTGCAATCGCTTCAGCGGTGCCGGAGGACGGCAAGATCCTCGTCATCGACAACGGGGCGTTCGGTGAGCGGCTGGCCGAGATCGCCACTCTGCACGGAATGGCGATCGTCCATCTGCGCTATGCCTACGGCGAGCAGGTTGTCGTCGACGACGTCAGGGCGCTTCTTGCAGCCGATCGCGACATCGCGGTGGTGGCCATGGTGCACCACGAGACCTCGGTCGGGCTGCTCAATCCCGTCGGCGAGATCGGCAGTCTGTGTCGCCAGCACGGCTGCCTCTTGCTCGTCGACGCCGTCTCGTCACTGGGAGCGGAGGACGTCGATGTGGTGCGCGATCGCATTGACATTTGTTGGTCCAGCGCCAATAAGTGTCTGCACAGCGTACCGGGAGTGAGCTTTCTGTGCGTTGCGCCCCGAGTGTGGCCACGCATAGCCCGCATCAAACCGCGAGTGTTCTACTTGGACCTGAAACGGTACTCCCGATATCTGGAAGATCAGGGGCAAACGCCATTCACTCCGGCGGTTGCCACAATCTATGCGCTCGAGGCTGCGTGCGACGAATACCTCGAGGACGGACGCGAGATGCGTCTGGCCTTGTATCGATCTCGCAACAACAAGCTGCGCGAGGGATTGCAACGGCTGGGTTTCGGCTTCTTCACCGAGACCGGCGTGGAGTCGCATTCGGTTCTGACCGTGCGTCTTCCGGATGGCATTCCCTTCTCCTCGCTGTACGAGGGAATGAAGCGCAGTGGGTTCGTGATCTACGACTGCAAGTCGCCGCTCAAGGGGCAGTACTTCCAGATCGCGAACATGGGAGAGCTCCCCGAGGGTACGTTGGATGCGTTTCTCGAGGAGCTCGAGGCTCGTCTCTCGGAGATCCGAGCCGTCGACCGCGCAGCGCGCGTGGCATTTCAGTAGCTGGAAGGAGTAGGAAACAATGGACGAGCAGGGTAAGCCAGAAGGACGTCTAGCCGTCCTGATGCCTGGCCTTGGTGCGGTAGCAACGACTTTTATTGCAGGCGTCGAGCTTGTTCGCCAGGGTCAAGCACAGCCGGTCGGCTCGTTGACCCAGATGGGTACGGTTCGGCTTGGCAAGCGAACCGAGGGAAGGACGGCACCGATCGGTTCGCTCGTTCCGCTGGCATCACCGCAGGACCTGGTTTTCGGTGCTTGGGATATCGTCTCCGAGGACGCTGCCCAAGTGGCAAGGCGTTCGGGCGTCTTGTCGCCACTCGACCTGGAGCGTAGCAAGGCTTTCTTGGCGACGATCAAGCCGCGACCGGGCATCTACGATCCCGAGGCAGTGAGGCGGATCGCCGCCGATCACGTTTCGCCGGCCAAGGACCAGCGCGAGCGCGTCGAGGCAGTGCGGCAAGACATCCGGGCTTTCAAGAAGGAGCTGGGCGCCTCGCGAGCGGTCATGATCTTCACGGCGTCGACCGAGACGTTCAGGCCGCTGTGCGAATCGGTACACAACCTGAAGGATTTCGAGAAGGCGCTCGACCGCAACGATCAGGCCATCACCCCGACGACGATCTACGCGTACGCGGCGATCCAGGAGGGTGTCGCCTTCGCCAACGCGACCCCGAACTTTTCGGTCGATTTGCGGTCGCTGCAGGAGCTGGCACGAGAGCGCAACGTGCCCATCGCAGGCAAGGACCTCAAGAGCGGTCAGACTTTCCTGAAGACGGTCATCGCTCCGGCGTTCAAGGCCCGGCTTCTCGGGCTCAACGGATGGTTCTCGACCAACATCCTCGGCAACCGCGACGGCGAGGTGCTGGACGATCCGCAGGCATTCAGGTCGAAGGAAATCACCAAGACGGGAGTGCTTGACGCCATCTTGCAGCCGGATCTCTACCCGACGCTATACGGCAAATTCACCAACAAGGTGTCGATTCACTACTATCCCCCCAGAGGAGACGAGAAAGAAGGCTGGGACAACATCGACATCTTCGGATGGCTTGGCTATCCGATGCAGATCAAGGTGAACTTCCTCTGTCGCGATTCCATTCTGGCGGCGCCGCTCGTCCTCGACTTGGCGCTGTTCCTGGATCTCGCCACCAGGTTGAAGTGGCGCGGCATTCAAGAGTGGCTCAGCTTCTACTTCAAGAGTCCGATGGCCAAAGAAGGGCTCTATCCAGAGCACGATCTGTTCATTCAGCTCACCAAGCTGAAGAACACCCTGCGCGTCCTTGCCGGTGAGCAGCCGATAACCCACTTGGGCCTCGACTACTATCCCGACGACTTGCCGATCTGACAGGCACCTCGGCTGCCGCCGACCAAAGTCGCCGTCGCAGAATAACTTGCACAGTCTCGCCGCCGATCCATTCAAGCTCGAATTCCGGGGATGGGAAATTGGCCGTTGTTTCAGTAGAATCGAGCGGGTAGGTTCCAGCGCGTTGCATTCGAGGATTCATGGATCGGGGAGCGGGAGCTCGATATCGGCACTTGCCCTCGCGGGGAGACTCGCGATGGCGTGGTAGGAATCGCGGCCGCGAGAGATGGGGAATCTCGCTTTCCTCTGGTGTTGGCGGTGGCAGGGGTGGAGGTGGGGGGGGCAGAGGGGGATCGCTCCTCCGTCCCGAGAGCATGGTCGATCATTTCCGGGTTGTTCGGTTGGTTGGTCGCGGTGGGATGGGCGAGGTGTACTTGGCGCGGGATACGTTGCTGAATCGTCGGGTAGCGTTGAAGGTGGTGCATCCTCGCTACCTTGATTCCGAAGAGGCAGTGGCGCGCTTCATGCGGGAGGCGCAGCTAACGGCGATCCTTAGCCACCCCCATATCGTTACGGTGTATGCGGTAGGCAAGTACGAGGGGAGCCCATACCTGGCGCTCGAGTATCTCGAAGGCCAGAATCTACGACAACGGATGGAGGAGGAGAGGCCGGGGGTGCGGGAGTCGCTGCGCATCGTGCTGGCAATGGCCCAGGCGTTGGTCGAGGCGCACCGACACCGGGTACTCCACCGCGATCTCAAACCCGAGAATGTGATTCTCGCCAAGGATGGTCGACTGCGATTGGTCGACCTGGGGTTGGCCAAGGTGACTGCCGGGGAGAAGGAGAGCAGGAAACCGGCGGCCGGCGGCGAGCACGATCCGGCCATGGCGAATGGCGGCGGCGAGTTGGCGACCGCCGGTGGCGCGGTTGTTGGCGCGATTCGGCCGGAGGCAGGGACGGAGGCAGAGGAATCTGCGGAGGCGGGGACGAGAGCAGAGGAGAGCTCGGCATTCGACGCGGCAGCCT
>JAZDLZ010000886.1:0-2612 GCA_043801535.1 Pseudomonadota bacterium | reverse complement strand
GTCGGAATTGAACAAGGAACTAGGAACAAGGGACAGGGGACCGAGAACGGCTAGCCCGTTGACCGATCGGGACACACCCTCGAAACGAGGGGGATCCCGGAGAGTCGCCGGCGATTGCTCGATCGACGGTGGCCAACCGATTGATTTGATCCGGGATTCCGGCCGCCTATTCAGGTGCGAGCCGTACCGGGGGGGCTGTTCCAGCTCCTGGTTCCTTGTCCCTAGTTCCTTGTTCCCTTCGTCGTCGTCGGAATTGAACAAGGAACTAGGAACAAGGGACAGGGGACCGAGAACGGCTAGCCCGTTGACCGATCGGGACACACCGTCGAAACGAGGGGGATCCCACGGGCTGCTACTGCCAGCAGTATGCCGGAACGTATACAAATGGAACGGTATCGATCGGAAATGCGTTTTTTGGCAGCGCGTTGCGGCGTTCTGGGTGCCCTCCCTCGAGCTTCGACGACTGCACGCACCAGATTGCAGTGGCACCGACGACGAACACCTCTCGGCCGTTCGAGTAGTAGCCGATTCTGTGCAGCGCTGCGGTTCTCGGCACCGGGGGCGATCCCGGCAAGGAAGCCGGAGAGCGCTCGATGCCGGTCGTGGATCCTCTGCGCCGGGGCTTATCCATTGCGCTCTGCATGTTCGGAGGGCGGCCGGAGGTTCGGCGAGGATGATGCTGCCGGCGAGAGCTCGGGGTGGGCCCAGACTCGGTCATCTTGGTGTCCATTGGCTCGGCCAGCAGCCGCGCGAAGACCTCTCCCCGAAGTTGACGTAGCATCTGTCGTCGCGCCAGGATCACCAGTCGCTCAAACGTAGGCTCGGCCGGCCTGGAAGAGTCCAGTCTTGCCAGAGCTCCACGCAAGACTGCATCGCGAAGAGCTCCGTCGAATCCGCGCTCTTCGTCATCGGCCTCCGCTGGAGGAGCCGCTGCTGTCGCTGCCAACGCCGCGGTTGCGACCATCTCGTCTTGTCCGTGCTCCGACATTGGGTCTCGCCCGAGAATGATCTTGATCATCGTATAGCTAATGCCAAGCTCCCGGGCCGCTGCCGCCTTGTTTCCATCGCAGCGATCGAGAATCCCGGCAACCAGGACGCGCTCGAATTCTCTTCGTGCGGCGAACCATAGGCCTCCCGTTCTCCCTTTGTCGCGAGCCATGGCTTCATCTTGACACGGTTGGGCCAATATCGGAATGGCCAACTAACACTAACAGGGGCCTGATGGTTTGAGCGAAACGTGGGTCTTGGCTCAGGCTGCGACAGTCGCTTAGCTTGGCGGCTGGATGGCCACGGGTGGTGTCTGTCGGCTGGTACGGCGGAGGTCTGCTTCCACTTGCTTCACCGACTCGTCGACCATCTTCATTTCCCGCTCGATGGCCTCGACCTTGAAGATGAGGAGGCGCATGGTCCGATTCATTCGCGCCAAAACCAGCAGCATGAGGAGGATGTTGGGAATTAGAGCGAGGACGGTGTAGACAATGTACATCGGTTCGAGCATCTAATCCTCCGCTGCAGTGGGTGCTGCTCTGCTAGTATTCGCCGGGAGGAACGCCAAACGCAAGAGCGGGGTCAGTGCAAAGGCGGAGGTGGGGGTGTCTCTGTTGGCGCGGCACGTTCGGGCGAGTGCGGCAATCCCAGTGCCACCGCCAGGACTTCGTCAGCCGACTCGACGAAAGTCACTTCGAGACTCTGGCGAATCTCCTCTGCTACGTCTTCCAGCGCCGCTTCGCTGCGCCTCGGCATTACCACCGTCTTGATTCCAGCACGGTGCGCGGCGAGCACTTTTTCCTTGATTCCGCCAACCGGTAGAACCTTGCCACGTAGAGTGATCTCGCCTGTCATGGCCACGTCGTTGCGTACTGGTTGTCCAGCGACATGAGAAGCGAGCGCAGCAAGAATCGTGATCCCGGCAGATGGCCCGTCCTTGGGGATTGCTCCCGCGGGAACGTGTACGTGCACGATCTTTCGTTCGAATGCCGCCGGGTCGAGGCCAAACCTATCGGCGTTGGAGCGAAGGTACGAGAGAGCTGCCTGGGCAGATTCACGCATTACGCTACCGAGCATTCCTGTCAGCACCAATTTTTCCTTTGGCGCTGGCATGACCGCAGCCTCGACGAAGAGGATGTCGCCGCCAGTCGGGGTCCAGGCCAGCCCGGTGGCGACTCCCGGGCGATCGATTCGCTCCGCTGCTTCGTCGAAGAAGCGCTGCGGTCCCAGATACGACGGAAGACTGTTCTCTTCGATTCTGATCGGAGTCGCTGCACCTTCGCCGACGCGGCGAGCGATCTTGCGGAAGACCGTGCTGATTTCCCGTTCGAGATTGCGCACGCCCGCTTCTCGAGTGTATTGGCGCACGATCCGCACGAGCGTGTTCTCGTCGAGCACGACTTCGTCGGGACGCAGGCCGTTCGTGGCAATCTGTTTCGGCATCAGGTAGCGAGCAGCGATGTGGATTTTTTCCGAATCGGTATGGGTGCGGATCCTTTGTGACGACGATAAAATCCAACGATTTTGACGGGGTACGCAGGAAAAGGTCTGACAGATGGGCCTCGAGGGTGTACGTATTGGTTGATCAAGGCCATACGTGCCGACCGCAGGAGACCCGCGATGAT
>JAZDLZ010000874.1:0-3373 GCA_043801535.1 Pseudomonadota bacterium | reverse complement strand
GGCAGCCGGAGTGCCTGACAGAGGACTCTCTGGCTCGGGCGGTGTACCAATAACGTACTGCGATTCGTTCGCCTTCATCAAACCCGATGCCTCGGCGATTGTGCTGACGGTATCGACGTCTTTCTTCAATGCTGCCTGTGCAACTTCCAGATCGCGTCACGTCGTTATCGGTGGGGTCGAGCCGTGCGTGGAAACCAGGTCTTCGCTCCAAGATGCCGGGATGCAGATCGTCGAGAGCTAATATAAGGACGCACTACGAGCCCACTAGCGCGCCAACAAGTCGCCGAAGCCCTGGAGCTGCGAACCCGGCCGTCTTCCTCGGCGCAAACGCTCCCAACACCAGCGCACCGATGATGAAAGCCAGGACAGCCTCGTGATCGGATAGACGTCTTCCTCGACGACATGAGCATCGCCAAGCGTAGTCTGGACGAATCGCCTGAGGGAGGAGTGACAGTTCAACGATCCGCTGAGGGCCAAGGATCTCGCGTGTTGTTGCCATTGCGTACGGGAATGTGCAGGGTGTCCTGACTAAGTCACAGTTGGGCTACAACGAAGGTTGAAACAGCGGTGGCCTCCGTCTACACTCGGCCAAGAATGCCCCAGAAGCGCAATGCATCAAGGCGGCCGACGAAAGATCAAGCCAAGGCCTGGCTCGCGACGGTCGTCGGACCCATGGTGGACGCCCTCCACGTCGAGGCACGGCGCATACAATCTGACAACTGGTCATTCCGCCACTACTCAAAGGACTTCGAATTCCTCTGGCCGACCGAGAAGATGGTCGCTGCTCCTTTCCAGCCGAATTTGGTCCAGTTTCTTCGGCACTACCCGGACATGGCGTCATTGGTGCGTGCGCACGACGATCGAGTCAAGAGCCTTCGATCGGCATGCATAGCGGCCTACGACGTTCTCTTACAAGATACAGGATTCCTGCGCCTGGCCAGGGTGGCAACACACGGTGACTCCGACGACATACGGTACTTTGCTGAATACACCATAAACGGCATCAGAGAACTACCGCAGAACTACGCCACACACGAAGCCTGGAACTCGAGCGCGAACAAATTCCTTGCGCGACGTGAAGCGGCTTCGCTGAAACCGAAGTTCATCGAGGTCAAAACGCTTGGCCATGACCTCTGTGAGGCAATCACCTCGCTGTTGGATAACCTCGTCGAAACCCAGCAGCGTCTGGCCGACGAGTATGGTCTGCCACCAGTCGACCCCAACATGATTGCCACATAGCCCATGGCAGAGCGGCTTGATCTTGCCGAAGCTCTCAACCGCCACCAGTTCGTGCTGTTGGACACTTGCGTGCTGATCAACGAAGTCCATGGATGCTCCTCGGTGCTTGGCACAATCAATCGTCCGCAGCGTCGAGCGTCTGTTCTCTGCCTCTGGGAGTTCACACACGGTGAGGCGGGTGCTCACCTCAAACGTCTTGAAGCCGTCCGGCGCCGAGAGTGGCTTGCAGATCAAGGGATCATTGTCGTCAATCTTGCTGGCAACTGCTGTCAGTCATTTCGCTCGCTCGAATGCGACGAGGCGGCGCCCCCGTCGGCTGTCGATTGCCTCCTTGCAGCAGAAGCGCTCGCTCGTGGTTGGCCGCTGGTCACGTGCAACGACAAGCACTTCAATGGAGTTCCAGGGCTCCGGCTTATTGCGATCTAGGCGGCATCAAGCCAACTGCGCGGCAGCCCGTCGTTGCTCTTGGCAGGTCTGATTGTCCTCCAACGCGATCTCGCGGTGACAAGGCTGGCGAGCATGGGTCACGCATGTCCCTCTCGCTCATGGATGGATAGCAAATCTGAAGACAATCATCCGGATGCAGGTGATAGGATTTTCTAGACTTGGCGCGATATCGTGCGGCTATGAAGGCCACGACAGCCCGAGGTCCGGAAAACACCGTGGGCAACATCAAGCTGCGCAGCATCATTCTGGAGGATTTCCGCGCGTTCGGTGCTCCTGTGCGCCTGGACAACCTGCGAGAGGTCAACATCATCACGGGACCCAACAACGTCGGGAAGAGCAGCGTACTCATGCCGCTCAGAAGGCTCACGCGGCTGGACGAGCGGTTCGTTCCGCGGGTCGGCTCGCCCGACGGACTAGGCCTCCTGGCAGAAGATCATTATGCCGTGTTCCGTCCAGGCGACTTCCGGCTGGGCGGCAAGCCTCCACGCGTGCGTTTGTCGCTCGAGGTTCCCGATATGCCAGCCATCCTGGCAAGTTTCTTCGCTGCCGACTCGAAGTCCCCTCCGCCTGTGCAGCCTTGCCCATCAAGAATCTCGATCGAGCTGACCGGCAGTTCGTCCCCGCCCATCAAGATAGGGCTGCCAGATGCTGACCGGGAGCTACTTGTCCGGGTCCACGCCAGCTTTCCTGCCAAGCTGGTGCATAGAATGGGCAGCAGCGACGATCATCACTTCGCGCTGCAGCTAGCCAAAATGGTTGCCCAGCGTGTCTTGGTCGTACCGAGCTTCCGGCTATCCCCCAAGAGCTTGACGCCGCCGGATCCTTCGGAACACGAAGAACGGCGCTACGACGGGTCGTCACTACTCGCCGATCTGCTTCTGTGGCACCTACCAGATCCTCAGACAGGCACCTCGCCGCAGGTCGACAAGGCGCGCAAGCTCAACGCAGTCGTCTCGGAGATGCTCCAGGAACAGACAAGGATCTGGCCTTCCCTGGAAGACGGCGTTCGTGTTGCTGTCGGCGGCGATCCCGGACGTCGGCTAGATGATCTTGGGCAGGGCGTGGCGCAGATCATAACCATCGCCGCGGGGCTACTGTCGATGCCAATGTCGCCTATCCTTCTGCTGGAGGAACCAGAGATCTGTCTGCACCCAGGGCTCCAAAGGCAGCTTGTCGAATATCTCACTGGTTCTGGGATTCAGACACTCATCACCACGCACTCGAACCACTTGATCGACGCCTCGCACAATGCGCGGATCTACCTCATCCGGTACGACGCGGTTGCCGACACACGACACGTAAAGGACATCGACGACTCGATCCTCAGCGTCCTGCATGACCTCGGCGTGACAGCCAGCAGCATCGCCGCAGCCAATGCAGTGCTCTGGGTCGAAGGCCCATCGGACGCCATGTACATCCGGCACTGGCTGACGCGCGACTCGGTGGGCAAGACGCTCCGCGAAGGACACGACTATTCGTTTGCGTTTCACGGCGGCGCGTTGCTGAAGCACTTCTCAATCGACGGGGACGGCGGCCTCGTGCGCCTTCTGACAGGCACTCCGGCTGCCGCCGATCAAACGATCAGTCGAGATTGACCATTCGGCCCCGATGGGTCGACAACCTCGAATCGTAGTCGCCGTCCGTCCAATTTTATGCCCCGACGCGTCGCTTCCTCGCAGGCCGAACG
>JAZDLZ010000861.1:0-3057 GCA_043801535.1 Pseudomonadota bacterium | reverse complement strand
CGGGCACGGCGGCGGGCATGGCGGCGGGCATGGCGGCGGGCACGGGAATAGGGGTGGCAATGGATGCGGTACCGGACAGGACGGTGGCACAGAGGGAAGTCGATCGAACGGTAGACGAGAGCGAGGAGGCGAGCTACCAGGCGACGGCTGCAGGTACGGTGAAGGGTACTCCGGCGTACATGGCGCCGGAGCAGTGGCGGGGAGAGGAGAGCAGCGAAGCAACGGATGTCTGGGCGCTCGGGATTGTCCTCCACGAGCTGCTGGCTGGCCGGCGTCCAGGTGGGGGGGGAAATGCGGGCTTTCTCGGTCTGGCGTTGGCGCAGGCCGAATCGGTGCCGGTGTCGGCACCAGTGCTGGCGCTGGCGCTGGCGCCCGCGTTGGGGCACGAGGTTCCGGCGGAGACGGCGGAATTGGTGGGTCGTTGTCTGGAGAAGGACGCGGCCAGGCGCCCGTCGGCAGCCCAGGTGGTCGACGTGCTCGAGCGCGCGCTGTGGGAGGGCCGGCGGCAGGTTGGCGCCGAACAGAGCCCGTTTCGCGGCCTGTTCTCGTTTGCCGAGCGCCACGCCGACATGTTCTTTGGCCGTGACAACGAGGTCGCCGGCTTTCTGGAGAGCTTGCGGGAGCAGGCGGTATTGCCGGTGGTGGGACCGTCGGGAGCGGGCAAGAGCTCGTTTGTGCAGGCCGGGGTGATTCCGCGCTTGCGCGAGCAGGGAGCTTGGACAACGCTGGCGATTCGTCCCGGCGCGGATCCGTTTGGCGCATTGGTGGCGCGCCTGGCAGCGGGCGAGAGCATGGTGCGGAAGAGCGAGAGCGTGAACAGCGCCCTGCGTACCTCGGATCTCTTCCCGGCCGATCGTCTGCTCGGGATTGCCGAGGTGGAGGCTGCCTGGACGCTGCTCGCAGCGTCGGGAGACGAGGCAACTCTGGCCCAGAAGCTGTGCGCGCGTCCGGAGCTTCTGGGGGTGATGCTGCACGACTTGGCAGCGCGGCAGATGTGCAAGGTGCTGCTGTTCGTGGACCAGCTCGAAGAGACGTACACGCTGGTTGCGGATCCCTCGGTGCGGGAGGCGTTCATCCGCGCAGTTTGCAGAGTGGCCGACCATCCGTCGAGCCCGGTGCGGGCGGTGTTCACCATTCGCGATGATTTTCTCGGTAGTCTTGGGGGCGGGCCAGAGGTGGCAGCTGCGCTGGCCCGCGTGTTCGTGCTACGGCGGCCAAGCAAGGAAGGACTCGAAGAGGTGTTGACGCGGCCGCTGGTTGCGGTCGGCTACGCCTACGACGATCCTTCGCTGCCGTCGGAAATGGTCGATTCGGTGGAAGGCGAGCCAGCCTGTCTGCCGCTGCTCCAGTTCGCTGGCCAGATGCTGTGGGAGCGGCGCGACAAGAACCAGCGCCGGCTGCTGCGCGCCACCTTCGAGGCCATGGGTGGGGTAGCGGGCTCGCTGGCCGAGCACGCCGACGGAGTGCTGGCAGGCATGACTCCGGCGCAGGTCGAGCTGGCGCGGCAGCTCCTGCTGCGGCTCGTCACTTCGGCCGGTACTCGCAAGGTCCTGTCGGCGGCAGCGGCGGTGGCGGGTCTCGGGCCAGGTATCGAGGAAGTTCTCGAGAAGCTGACCCAGGCGCGGCTGCTCACGGTGCGCCGGGCAGCGGACCCTGGCAGGCATCGTCCAGGCGAAGGGAAGGGTGGTGGCGGCGGAGGGGAGGCGGTGCTCGAGCTCGTGCACGAGTCGCTGGTACGCACCTGGCGGCGGCTGGCGCGGTGGATCGAGGAGAGCCACGAGGAGCTGGCACTGCTCGCCGAGCTGGGGCAGGCAGCCGAGCTATGGGAGAAGCGCGGCCGGCGCGACGAGGAAGTGTGGCAGGGCGATGCGCTCGCCGACGCCCGGCGCAAGTTGGCGCGCCTGACCACCAGGATCCCCGAGCAAGTTGCCGGTTTTCTTCTGGCCGGGCTGCGCAAAGAGAAACGGCAGCGCCGGCGCCGGCGTGCGCTCGTTGCCGGGGCGATGGTCTTTCTGGCGGCGGTGACGATCTGGTCGTTGCTGCGGGAACGGGAGACGCGGGTGCAGAAGGAACGCGCCGAGGCAGAGCGCGCCGAGGCCCAGGCGCAGCGCGCCGAGGCCCAGCGTGAGGGGGCAAGGGCAGCATTCGGCCGGGGCGATTTCCTGGAGGCGCGCGCCAAGCTGCGTGGCTCGCTCGAGACCCAGGATTCGGCGCCTGGACGTGCGTTATGGTGGAAGCTGGAGCGAGATCCGCTGGTGTGGCGTAAGGATTTCGGCACCGTGGCGTACTCTGCGGCCTTTTCTCCGGATGGCAGGACCATTGCGGTTGGCACCAGGGCTGGGCTCGTCCATCTCGTCGACACCGAGACTCAGAACGAGAAGAGATTGCGGGGGATCGAAAAGGAGATCATTTACGTTGTCCTCTCGGCGGATGGAGCCGGCCTCGCCGCTGGCACTGCTTCCGGTGAGGTCGGATTGTGGCATCTGCCGACTGGCGCCTTCAGGATTCTCGAGGGGCATTCCGGGAGTGTCTGGCAGCTTGTCTTCACTCCCGACGGGCGCCAGCTATTCACGGCGAGCGTGGACAGAACGATCCGCCGGTGGAACGTGGCATTCGGTGGCGGTGGCGGTGGCAGTGGCGGTGTCTTTGCCACTCTTCCGAGTCCCATGATGGGGATCGCGATCAGTCCGGATGGTCGTCTGCTGGCAGCGGCGGGACGGGATCGCACCGTCCGGTTGCTGGATGCCTCGAGCGGATCCGAGGTCGGAGCTCTTCGCGGCCACAGCCTCGGGGTGAGCTCGATCGCCTTCAATCATGACGGGTCGACTCTGGTATCGGGTGGCGGAGACCGCACCATCCGCATCTGGGACGTGGCGTCTGGAAACCAGCTTGCGCTGCTGCGCGGCCATGCCGACACGGTGAGGAAAGCGGCATTCGTCCACCAGAGCGGGCTGCTGGTCAGCGTCAGTTATGACAAGACGGTGCGGCTGTGGGACGTGACCGCCCAGCGAGAGCTTGCTGTGCTGGCGCAGCACAGCGACAAGGTCGACGGGCTCG
>JAZDLZ010000855.1:0-8758 GCA_043801535.1 Pseudomonadota bacterium | reverse complement strand
CCAAAAAGGACAACGACTTCTGCTGTCCAACCAGCGGACGGGCTTGCCTCGACTCTTCCACCTGCTGCGATAGTGGCAAGAGCTGCATCAACGGTGACGACAAGAACAAGGACAACGACTTTTGCTGTCCGAGCACGGCCGCTGCTTGCGAGGACTCTGCCAAGTGCTGCGACAGCGGAAAGACCTGTTTCCTCGACAAGAACGACAACCCCGCCGATGATCTCTGCTGCGGCGCCGACGCCTATTGCGACGACAGTGCCACCTGCTGCGACACGGCCGCCTGCAACCGGGACACCGACAAGAACACTACCAACGACGTTTGCTGTCCGTCGCGCGCCACCTTCTGCGACGACAGCGGAATCTGTTGCCAGGCAGGCCAGAGCTGCTTCCGCGACAGCGATTCCAACGCGGGCAACGACTTCTGCTGCGGCTCTGCCGCGCGAGCCTGCCTGGACTCGGGAAAGTGCTGCGAGGCAAACGAAGCCTGCCAGCTGGGCGACAACGGAAAACCCGAAGACGACTACTGCTGCCCGAGTGGAACCACCCCCTGCGCCGGCGCCTGCTGCACGACCGGCCAGATCTGCTACGAGAACGACTGCTGCTCCCCGCTGTGCGAGAACGCTCACTGCGGCGACAGCGACGGGTGCGGAAACCTCTGCGACGGCCCGTGCATCGAGCCGGGCTATCACTGCGAGGACGGCATCTGCGTGCCCGACGCCTGCGATCCTCCGTGCAAGTGTGGCGAACAGTGCGTGCTCGGAACGTGCCTGCCCATCTGCCCGCCTGACAAGATACTGTGCGGCTGCACTGCCTGCTGCAACATCAACGAGGCCTGCGACCCAGTCGACGGAGTCTGTTACGTCGAATAGATAGAGGCCCAATGGCAGGCTGGTGCAATCCTGCTTTTGCGCTATTCTAGACGTCCCATGCGGAAGCGGTCTCCCGCGGCCATTCAAATCATCATTGCCTGCGTTGTCCTTCTCGGCGCTCTGACGACGGCCTATGCCAAGGCACCCGAGATTTTTCCCCTTTCGAAAGTACGAAGAGGACTGAAGGGCTACGGACTCACCGTCTTCCAAGGAACCACCCCAGAGCGGTTCGAATTCGAGGTCGTCGACGTAGTTCGCAATGCCCTTCCACGGATGGACCTCATCCTCGTCAAGTCGGCGGATCCCAAGATTCGAGCCAGTGGCTTCGCTCGAGGGATGAGCGGCTCTCCTCTGTTCATCGAGGGCAAGGTCGCCTGTGCATTTGCCTATGCGTATCCATTCAGCAAGGAGAGCATCGGTGGCTGCACGCCTATCGAGTACATGTTGGGCGCGGCAAACCATCCAGTGCGCGGACCAGACGCAACGGCAATGGCCGACGCCAGTGAATGGAAGAAACTGGCCCCCCTACAGGCACTGGCCAGAGGTGGGGAATCGCACCTGCCAGGCCAGCGGGAACGCTCGAGCTCGTGGCTTCTTGGCGCTCCTCTGCCTACTCCTCCTTCGCCGCGCGAGAGCGCCTCTGGATTGGTCAGAGCTGGAATACCTCTCGCAGTCTCTGGCCTCGGACCGACAGCAATCGAGCAGGCAAAGGAGCTGTTTCGTCCGTATGGCATCGAGCCAACCCAAGGAGGAGGCTCCGGCAGCCCCGTTGTTGGACCAACTAGCTTTGAGATGGGGGGAGCGATCGGCGCTGAGCTGGCGCGCGGAGACGTGTCGATGGTCGGCACCGGGACAGTGAGCTACGTCGATGGCAATACTGTCCTGGCATTCGGTCATCCGTTCTTCCAGTACGGCGAAGTCTACATGCCTGCCGTGACAGCCGAGATCCACGCGGTGATCGCCTCGCAGAGCATGAGCTTCAAGGTTTCCTCGCCTCTCCGCGAGCTCGGCTCGGTTGTGCAGGATAGACAATCCGGCATCGTTATCGACACGAGCCAGCGCGTCAGCATGATTCCGGTGCAAGTCAATGTCCGGGGTCCCGAAGGACAGGAATCCTTTCGAGGAGAGGTCCTCCGCCACCGATTCCTGACCCCGCCGCTCGTGGGAGTGATGGCGGCCAATGCCGCCCAGCTCTTGGCGCCCGACGTTTCGGACGTGACCGTAATGGTTTCCAGTCGGCTGCAAATCCGTGGGTATCAGCCTCTGTCTTTCATGGATTATCAATACGCTCCCGACGGTCCCGGCAAGGCAATCGCCGCCGCGCAGGCTCTCCGGGTGCTGGTACCACTGCTATTCAACCCATTCGCTCCAGTGAGAATCGATCGAATCGACATTGACGTCGACTTGGCCTACAAGGCGGACGTTACCGAGATTGTCGGTCTACGCACTACTGATCCGGAGCTCCCGTACGACCGTCCTACCAGCGTCGAGCTCGAGCTACGCCCGTTCGATGGACCGGCCTATTCCGAACGGATACCCCTATCGATTCCGGCACGTCTGGCCGGGAGTACAGTACGGATCGAAGCGATTCCTGGAGACCGAGCCCGGCCAGATACCGCCCCACCAGAATCCTTGGACGACGTGATCGAAGCTCTCCGCAAGGTATATCCGGCCAACACCATCGTGATTAGCGTCTACACCGCCGATGAGGGCGCTCTCCTCGCTGGCAGGGTCATTCCGCACCTGCCGGACAGCGCTCTCGACACCATCCAGCCAGCAGGCTCGACCCGCCGGGGAGTGGGCTACAAATGCGCCATGCGGGTCGTCGTCCCTGCAACTCGGGTGGTCACTGGCAAGCAGGAGCTCATTGTGCGAATACGAGAGCTCAGACGCTGAGTCGCCGCCGGGAAACAACTCTGGGGGACCGGGACCCAACAGAGTTGTTTCTCAGGGGGCGGCGGTATGCCAGAATGCACAACAGAATGCAGCCTCGAGAAATCGTATCGACGCGCTCTCTTTTCCAAGCTCATGTTGTGGATCGCCCGATGACCCATTGGATCGGGAGCGATCGCCATACGGAGCTCGCGCAGTTGCCATCTCGACGATCTTCGTGGTCGTGGTCGTGGTCGTGGTCGTGGTCGTGGTCGTGGTCGTGGTCGCGCTCGATCAGGCGGATGTCTGGCAACGGACCAGCTCCGAGCGCGATCCCGACCCACTTCGCGCGGCTCCGGTTGGCACTGTTGCCGCTTCTGGCGCCGATGCTGCTCGTTCTTCTCCCTTGTGACCAGGCACAAGCGGTCGTCACGCGGGTCTTTTCCACTGCCAGCTATCAGAGTTTCGACGAAGGCGAGACCGAGAACGCCATGATTACCTCGCAAGGCGAAGTCGTCTCTGGCTATGCCGCCGACCGCATTGCTCTCGACACCGACGCAATCTGGACTGCGACTCAAGGTGCTGATGGCACCATCTACGCGGGGGCAGTGACGAACGGCACGATCTACGCAATAAGCGAGGGAAAGAAGCGAGTCCTAGTATCCTTCTCACAGGACACTCCGTGGATTGGCAGTCTTGCTCTCGGTCCCGACGGAGTGCTCTACGCCGGCACAGTAGGAACGGCAACCGTCCACCAGATCGATCTCAAGACAGGAAAAGCCAAGGCAATCGTTACCCTCGACGGCGCCGAGCATGTTTGGACACTGGTGTTCGACGGGAAAACGCTGTTCGCCGCCACCGGGCCAGAGTGCAAGCTGTTCGCGATCGATATTGCGACGGCGAAGGCCAAAGAGTTGTGGGCATGCGAAGACAAGCATCTGCTCTCGGCGACTCTTGCCAAAGACGGCGCGATCTGGCTTGGCACTGCCGATGAAGCCATCCTGTATCGTTTCGATCCTCGGACCGGGACCGCCCGCTCTATCAACGATTTTGCTGGCACCGAGATCAAGGCAATAGTCGAGGCTTCCGCCGGAGTCTTCGTGGTGGCAGTCAACGAATTCGAACGCAAAGACGCCTCACCGCCAAGTCCATCCGGGACCAAGAAGCCGAAAGGTACCGAGGCGAAACCACCGGCATCTGGCACCTCGCCAGGTGCGGCGAAACAAGACAAGACAGGAGGAGTCGCGCGTACTGGCGAACGGAAAGGCAAAGGAGCCGTATTCAGCGTTGATCTCGACGGGCGAGTCGAACAGCTCCACGCCCTTCCAGACGGATACTTTCAGGCGCTGGCAACTACTCCTGACGGAGAGCTGTTTGCAGGCGCGAGCCCTGGCGGTCGGGTGTACCGTCTCGGGCTCGACCGGACGGTTGCAACCGCGTTCGATGTCGATGAGCGGCAGGTCAATGCCATTCTGACCAGCTCAGCCAAAGGGATAGCCTTTGCCACAGGAGACATCGCTGCCGTGTACACGGCAACCAGACCAGCGACCAACGCCAGCTATACTTCGAAGGCACTTGACGCCCAGTTTCCTGCGCGCTGGGGCAACATTCGTTGGCAAGGCGAAGGGCGACTCCTGGTCGAAACACGCTCCGGCAACACCGCCGCACCCGATCGAGCCTGGAGCGCCTGGCAGCCAGTAGCGTCTCCATCTCCAACCACTGGCGGGGCAACAATCGGGCGAATCGTGAGCCCAACAGCACGCTACTTCCAGTGGCGGGTCTCTTTGAGCGGACAACGCGATCTCCTGCGCGAAGTAAGGGCATACTACCTGCCACACAATCAACGGCCACGAATCACCGAAGTAGTCGTTGGCGAAGGTTCATCCCCGGCGACCGCTCTGACGACCAACCCTGGTCCCACCAAACCTCGATCCCCGATCCTCAAGCTGAAGTGGAAGACCGAAAACAGCGACAGCGATGCCCTACACTACTTGCTCGAATACCGGGAAGAAAACGAGACGAGCTGGCAGAGGCTCCCGACCGGGACCGAACCGCTGACCAAGACCGAATTCGACTGGAATACCGAGCCCATTCCCGACGGCTACTATCGGCTACGAGTAACTGCCTCGGACGCTCCTGCCAACCCCCCGGACTTGGTCTTGGAAGGCCAGCGGATATCGGAGCCATTTCTCATCGACAACCAGAAACCCCAGCTCGTCGGACTCACTGCTCATCCGCCCTTTGCTTCGGGCCAGGCAACCGACTCGTTCAGCCGAATCGAGGAAATCGCCTATTCGATCGATAGCGACAACAACTGGGTGACCGTTTTCCCTCTCGACGGAATCTTTGACGCTCTGTCGGAGCCATTCAGCTTCAAGCTGCCACCAGACTTGGCGCCAGGAACGCACACCTTGTCGGTCAGAATCGCCGACGGAATGGGAAACATCGGAGCAGCTACTGTCACCTTCCAAACCGGACGCCAAACCGGACAATAGGGTGCCCGACGTGGTTCACGCCGCCAAGTCGCCGCCGCACAACAGACCTCGAGCACCTGTTTGGTTCCGGCTTTGCCGGGTCAGGTAATTCAAGTGAATCAACCAAGTACGGAAATCGAGCTCGGTCCGATCCTGCAGAGAATCAAGCAAGGCGATCCTGTTGGCGCTGCCTATCGCCTGTCGCAACTCATCGGCGAAGGCGAAGACGGTCGCCCGTTCTACGAGGCTGGACGCGAAGCTCTGCAGTTCCGCGAAGAGCTAGGGAAAGATGCCCTGCGTTTTGCCAGGTTGGTATTCGCCGAGGCAGTTGAACGAGATCCCGATTTTGGCGATGCGCACCACGACCTTGCGACGGCAATGCGCGAGCTCGGGATGTACGACGACGCAGTAAAGCACTACGCGCGCGCGCTCGAGCTAATGCCCAACGATCTCGATTCGCTGCTGGGCACGGCCGCGGCTCACGCCGACGCTGGCCGGCTCGACGATGCCGCCACGGCACTCGCCTACACTATCCAGGTTCATCCCGACAGCGGTCACGCCCAGGCCAACCTGGGCATCGTGCTCGAGGCTGCCGGCCGCGATCTCGAAGCAGTCGGAGCATACGCAAGAGCAGTCGCCCGCTTCGACGCTGCTCTCCTCGAAGCATCCGATGACGAGGAGGCCATGCTCGAAGCGCTCGCGCGACGGCGCTGGGCGCGTATCCAACATGCTGCCGTGCTCGAGCGTCTCGATCACTGGCCGCAGGCAATTGCCGTGCTACGGCATCTCCACGAAGAAGAACAAGCCATTGCCGCTTCCGAGAGTGACGATCACGACGACGAAGATACCGGAACCGACTCTGTTTCCTCGGAGGAATCGGCGGCGGAAGACGGCGAGCAAGTCCTGGTCGAGCCGAATCGAAACGATCGCTTCGATTCGGCTCGCCGCCATCCGAGCCACAGAACGCCTTCTTGGCTGATCTCAGGTCCGACTCCAGATTCCGACGATAGTCGGACACGCAAAGGTCCCGGCGGCAGCGAGCACAGCTCAAGCGACGATCCCCCAAGTCAGCCCAGCGATTCGCCCGGCCACCCGCCCAGCGGTCTGCAAGACGACTCACCCGACGACCTACCCCTGGATCGGACAGCATCGCCGCCGGACGCCGGCAATCCCGAGTCTGCCCGTGGTCCCGACTCCGCTGCACGAGCCACCCCCCCTGATGCCCGACCAGGCCCTTGCGACGACGGCGAAAGCGAAAGCGAAGAGGAAACAGAGGCGGGTCGGCTCGGTCTCGAACGAGTTTTCTCCAGACTCGTACAACTCTGTCGACTCGACCTTGCATACCTGGTGCTGGACCAACTCGGTGGTGAGCTTGCCGACGAACGAACCAGGGCGACCTACACAATCTACGATCCGGAGAACGGGATCCCGGTCATCATGGTGGAGCATTGGGACGGAGGAAAGCGGGAACGTCTCGAGCCTTGATGATCTTGAAGCCGCAGAACAGGTGACAGACGACCGGCAATGAGTCCATGTTCGCTCGTTTCGCCGTCGAGAATGCGCCGAATTGCGCGCCAGCTCTGGCCACCGACAACGGAGTCGGGCGCGGCACGCTGGAAAATGAGGGGGCAGGTCCGGGCGGGCTAGGACTTCGTATCCTGTCTGCCCTTCTTGGCAAGCGTCCTGGCCATGTCCAGGAGTCGGCCAGAGGTATACTTGCCAATTCGTTTCACGTAGCTAATATCCTTTGCTTTTCCGAGCATTCCTGCCACAGCATTGGCAAGCGCTTCCTTGGATCCGTACTGCGAGCGAATGCTTTCGGCAGTCTCGGCGAGGCGCAAGAGCTTCTTGTTCGATGCCTTTAGCAGCCTCTCCTTGAGCTCGTCCTTTGCCACTTCCCCGTGCTCGACCAAGCCGAGCACCTTCTCGACTAGCGTGTCCTTGCTTCCGAACTGCTCCTTGACCATCTGCAACGGACTCCTCTGCGGGCTCATCGTGTGCTCCTTGTCTACTTCTCAACTGTAATTCTCTGCTCGATGCGCCCGGCTAGGGCGACCATCTCCTCTGAATCCAGGATAAACGAAATAGTTACCATATCACTGTTCGCTTCTAGCTCAACCCGGTTCATGAGGGCAAGACCCATCTCGTGCATGACAACCACAAGACTGCGAAGCTGCCCTTTGGCGAACCGGACCAGAGCACGAGCATCTTCGACGTTTGTCATTCTGACCGCCAACTCGGCCACAAGCCCGTCCGTGCTGCAACCGAGATGACCGCCGACTGCCACCGGAGGCGCGGCGACTGCCCCGGCTGTAGCCTCGACGATCTTTTCGCCCAGCTCACGTGGCACCTCTCCGACTACCCAAAAGTCCTTGCTTCTATCGACCTTCTCTGCCAGCGCTGCCAACGGAACGCCTTGGCTAGCCTTCTCTGCCAAGGGATCGCGCGCCCGCCGTAATAGGTCCTCGGACGTGGCGAGAATGATCGTGCTCGACTGGAAAGTAAGGAACAGATCCCCAATATGGCTACTCGAGCTCACGTAGGCTCGCACACCAGACACCCTTCTCTCACCGAAGGAGCCTTGGCCACGACGGCTAGCTGCGTCGCGGAGACAGCCAACAAGCTTCTTCTCGTCCAATCTTCCTCGCGCGGCGACCACAATCTGCTCTCCGAGGGAACTGCCTGCCAAACCAACAAGAACCCTGTTCAGGTCGCGCACCACGTCGACTCCACAGCGCTCGAGTAGCGCCTTGCCTGCGCTAAAGGCCTCGCCATCGTCGGGCGGCAACACGTAGCGCAAGAGCTGTGGTACTGCTGGGCAACCCAGGAGACGCGCGGGATCGATCCCGACTATGACCCTCGCCTCGGCAGGAATGCAGGCAGTACCCTCGACCTCTGGTAGCTCGGCATAGCTCTCCTCGATTCCTTTGCTCTGGCAAGCCGCAAGGAGCCCCACCAATGGGAGGCCAATGCAGAGAAGCCATGGAGCAATGAGCTCCACTATCGACAACCTACGGATCATTCGACGCAGGGACAGCTTATAGAGGCTGCTACCGCCGAGTGTCAAGCAACCCGACCCGACCGCGACTGGAATTCGGAACCCAGGAGCTACCATTAACAACAATAGAACATCATCACACGCAATACCCTACCTTACTCCACCAGGCACTCACTCGGACGTGCCGTGCTACGTTAGCCTACAAA
Organism: Pseudomonadota bacterium; assembly: GCA_043801535.1. Taxonomy (GTDB): domain Bacteria; phylum Myxococcota_A; class Polyangia; order Haliangiales; family SHYZ01; genus JAZDLZ01. Next base: position 339 of record JAZDLZ010000855.1, on the reverse strand, counting down.
GACGTAATACCACCACCGAATGCCTACCGTGCAACGACAGCGTCTGTCTCGCCCACATGAAAGCCATTCTCTCCTAATGGATTGCACTGTCATCTTTCGCTGACCAAGAAATCATTCTGGCAATCCCCTTGGTACTCGATCTATTCTTTATGTATGCAGCGCTACAGGCATGCTCGCGAGTGGACGAAACGTCACGCGCTCCTCGGCCTTCTTGTCGCCACTGCGACGACCGCGTGCGACGCGGGAGGAGGATGCTCGAACACTGCCGACGTCGAGAAGCTGACGGCGCACACGTCGGTGTGCAACAAGAACCGAGTGTGCGAGCCGGGTGAGTCCTGC
>JAZDLZ010000846.1:0-3297 GCA_043801535.1 Pseudomonadota bacterium | reverse complement strand
AGGACCAAAGACCGAGAACGGCCTGCGCTCCCTCGGGTGCCTTGTCATGTCCATCCGACCGAGACACGTCCACGTCGGGTATCGCTGACGCTCTGGTTTCGCCGCCATCGACGGGGACCAACGAGCAACGATCACACCCGTTGGATGTTGGATGTTGGACCTTTTCGGTGTCCTCGGGTATGCCTAGCTCAATGGAGTATGTCCGCGCTCTCGATCAATTGATGGCTAGCCCGCCAGGATATGCAGTGGCGCTCTTGCTCGGAGCAATGCTGGGCAGCTTCGCGAACGTCTGTATCCTCCGCATCCCGGCAGGAGCATCGATCGTTCGGCCAGGATCTCGGTGCCTCTCCTGTGGCAATCCGATAGCCTGGTATGACAACATTCCCGTCTTCAGCTACCTCCTGCTACGCGGCAGATGCCGGGCCTGCCGAGCACAGTTCTCCCCGCGATACATGCTGGTGGAAGCAGGAATGGCGATGCTTGCCGTGGCAACCTATCACCATGTCACGGTCGCGTTCGAGGGAGCAGCTTCCCCGACGTATCAGCTTGGCCTGTGGGGGTCATATCTGTTGCTCGAGCTGGTGTTGGTGGTGCTGGCATTCATTGACATCGATCATCGGCTGATTCCAGACCGCATTACCTGGCCGGCGATTCCTTTCTTTCTCCTGCTGGGAATGGCGCTGGGCGAGCTTCCTTGGTGGGATTTGCTCCTTGGCGCGGCGCTTGGCTATGGGGTTGTCAGGGGCATTTCCGACGGATACTACTATCTGACCAAACGGGAAGGCCTTGGCTTGGGCGACGGCAAGCTCTTGGCGATCGTAGGGGGCATGTTCGGTTGGCGAGGAGTGCTGTTTTCTCTTCTCGGAGGATCCTTGGTGGGCACGCTGGTGGGTCTGCCGGCAGTGATCATATCGAGAGCTCGGGCGCAGCACACGGACCAGCAAGCCAACGAGCCCAATGTCTCACTCCGTCACGTTGAGCTGCCATTCGGGCCATTCATCGTGGTGGCGGCGCTGGCATTCCTGTTTCTGAAAGAGAACGTCGCGTTCAGATGGTGGTTCCTGCTCGGGAGCCAATGAAGAAACACACCTCCGCTTGCTGTGACGACTAGTGGCGGGTATAACCAAGAGGACGTGGAGCCAGTAGTTGGCATAGACCTCGGTACGACGAATTCGGTGGTGGCCACGGTTCGCAACAATCGGGTCGAGGTCATCCCCGATGCCCACGGGCATCGTCTGCATCCGTCAGTGGTTGCCTTTGTTCCCAACGGAGACATCCTGGTCGGTCACGCTGCAAGGCTCCGTCGCCACGTTGATCCGCAGCACACTGTCTATTCAGCCAAGCGTCTGATTGGCCAGTCGATTCGCAACCCAGTCGTGCAGTTGACGCTGGCCACTCTTCCGTACCGAGTGGAGGAAGGTCCAAACGAGCAGCCGCTGATCAACATCAGAGGACAGCAGTACACGGTGCCAGAGATCTCCGCCTATATCCTTTCGCACCTCAAGCAATGCGCCGAACGACATCTGGGCCAGACGGTGACCAAGGTCGTCGTGACCGTGCCCGCCAACTTTACCGACGCCCAGCGCCAGGCCACCAAGCACGCTGGCGAGTTGGCCGGGTTGAAGGTCTTGCGCATTCTCAACGAGCCGACAGCAGCAGCGCTGGCCTACGGTTTTGGCAAGTCCTTGGATGCGCGGCTGGCGATCTACGACCTCGGCGGCGGAACCTTCGATGTCACGGTGTTGCAGATTCGCGACAAGATATTCGAGGTCCTGGCCACGGGTGGCGATTCGTTTCTCGGCGGTGACGACTTCGATCGAGTCCTGGTCGGTCATTTTGCCGAGCAGTTTCTGAAAGAGACCCGGTTCGATCTCCGTCTCATCCCCGAGGGATGGGCCAAGCTCACCATCGCCGCCGAGCAGATCAAGTGCCAGCTTTCGCGGGAAGAGATCGTCGCAGGTACGGTCCACGATCTGGCGGTCGGATCGGACGGCAACGCGCTGAGTCTGGATTTCGAGATCATGAGGGCTGAGTTCGAGCAGATGGTCAGTCCATTTATCGAGCGTTCCTTGCTCGCCTGCGAGGAAGTGCTGGCAGCGAGCACGGTCAGCCCAGATCAGCTTACCGAGTTGATTCTCGTGGGCGGCTCGACCAGGACCCCCTTGGTGCGGCGCCGAATCTGCGAGCACTTTGCTCGAGAAGCGCAGACCCGTATCAACCCGGACGAGACCGTCGCCTACGGTGCGGCTCTTCAGGCTGCTGCTCTCACTGCCGGTGCCCAGAATCCGGCAGAGTTCTACTCGCTCCTGCTCGACGTTGCTCCCCGAGCGCTCGGAATTGCCGTTGCCGGCGGATTTGCCGAGCCGATCATTGGCAAGAACACCCCGATCCCGGCGGAACGAACCAGGACGTTCGTCACCTCGCACGACGGACAGACCGTGGTCAACCTCCAGGTGTGCCAGGGTGAGTCCCGGCGGTTTGCCGAGAATTCCTTGCTTGGCACGCTCACGCTCGAAGGGATCCCGCCGCGTCCGCGCGGGGAGGCACAGATCGAGGTCTCGTTCGTCGTCGACTCCGACGGGATTCTGAATGTCCGGGCGCGCGACGTGGCAACGAACATGGCTACCTCGGCGCGCATTCGCGTGCTCGGAGCACCGGAATCGGGCACGACTGGCGAGCAGGCGGCCTTGTCCACGCCGCCGTCCCAACAATCCTCGCTGTCCCAACTGTCCAACGACGCGCCAGATCTTCCGAGGACATGATGGCGGGGTTGTCTGACGAGCGCGCGCGCGCAGCCGTGGCGGAGTGGATCGACCAGCAGCACCAGGATCTGAGCAGGAAGTCGTACTACGAGCTTCTCGGGGTCCCGCGGGAAGCAACGCTGGCGCAGATCCGCGATGCCTACTACAGCCTGGTCGCCCGCTTTCACCCGGATCTGTTCGTCGATACGCTGAGCCAGGCAACGCGGCAGCGTCTGATCTCCATCTATTCTCGCGTCGTCGAGGGATATCGCGTGCTATCCGACGGCGCGCTGCGCGAGCAGTACGATCGGACTCTGGCCAAGGGAAAGCTGAGGTGGTCGGCGGACGACGAGCATGCTCCTCGGGTGGATCCTGCTGCCGGCAAGGTCAACAATCCGAACGCACGTCGTCTCTATGACCTGGCGCAGGCTGCCCTGCGTACCGGCGACGCTCGGTGCGCGGCCATGAACCTCAAGCTTGCCTTGAGCGCCGAGCCACGGAACCCTTTGCTGTTGGCCGAGCTTGCAAAGACCGAGGCGATCCTGAAAAAACCAGG
>JAZDLZ010000844.1:0-3564 GCA_043801535.1 Pseudomonadota bacterium | reverse complement strand
AGGACCAAAGACCGAGAACGGCCTGCGCTCCCTCGGGTGCCTTGTCATGTCCATCCGACCGAGACACGTCCACGTCGGGTATCGCTGACGCTCTGGTTTCGCCGCCATCGACGGGGACCAACGAGCAACGATCACACCCTGATCGCTGCTTTGAGAAGCTGCATAGCGCATTACCTGCTAGGATTGGCGGTCGGCAAGCGTTCGCGGGATACTAATGAACAACGCTCACGCCTGGATGCCAGTCCTGGCGCCTTCGATTCTCGTTGATCACTTCAAGATCGTGCGCTGCATCGGTCGCGGGGCGATGGGTGAGGTCTATCTTGCGCGCGATTTGAAACTAGGCAGAAAAGTTGCCCTGAAGGTTATCCATCCGGATGCGGCCGTCTCGGAAGACATGGTTGGCCGGTTCACGGCCGAGGCACGGATTACTGCCAGTCTCAACCACCCGCACATTGTTACGGTGTACTCGGTTGGCGAGCACGACGGCAGGCCGTACCTCGCGCTCGAGTACGTCGAGGGCGAAACCCTGCGCCAGCGAATGGACAAAGAAAGGCTGGCGCCAAAGGAGTCGGCACGAATATGCCTGGCCATAGCCCAGGCAATTGCCGCGGCCCATGACCGGGGCGTGCTCCATCGGGACCTCAAGCCGGAAAACGTGCTCTTGGCAAGGGACGGTAGGTTGCGGGTCCTCGATCTCGGCCTTGCCAAGCTCAGAGGATGTACGCTCGGCAACGTGCCGGTCTCGGCCGCTGCCGCTGCTGCTGTCGCTGCCACTGCCGAAATCGACGTGCCGACCCGACGCGACGGCCTCCCCCTCGAGGCTCCGGCGGCGCTGTGCGACACCATGCTCGGGAACGGGAGCGAGAGCGAGACGATCGCCGGCGCGGTGGTGGGCACGCCAATGTACATTGCGCCCGAGGTGTGGCGAGGCCAGGAGGCTGCCGAGTCGGCGGACGTCTGGGCTCTCGGTGTCATCCTGTACGAGCTACTCGAGGGAAGAAATCCATTCCAGGAGAGCGCGTTTACCGATTTGCCGGGAGCCGTGGGGAGCTCGGTTCCGGTGCCGCTTCCGCGAGAAGAGGCAGGACCAGCGGAGCTGACGGCGATTCTGGCAGGGTGCCTCGAGAAGGATCCGCAAAAACGACTGACCGCGGGGGAGGTTGCCCGGCGGCTGGCGGAGATCAACAGCCGCGCCAGCCCAGAGCTCGACAAGGCGCCATTCCGAGGACTGCTGTCGTTCGGCGAGAGGCACGCTGATTTGTTCTATGGCCGGGATAGCGAAGTTGCGGCTTTCCTGGAAGCGGTTCGCGAACAGCCAGTGCTGGTGATTGCTGGTCCATCGGGTGCGGGCAAGAGCTCTTTTGTGAAGGCCGGGATCGTTCCCAGGCTACGAGAACAGGGACCGTGGCGGGTCCTGGTGTTGCGTCCGGGATGCGATCCCTTTGGCGCTCTGGCAGCGTGCCTTTCGGGATGGGAGACCAGCGAGCGGGTGCACAGCAGGCTTGCCGATACGATGTCGGTGAGCTTGCCGTCGTCTCCGCAGGAATCCGTGCAGGCAGTCGGAGCCCGGCCCGATCGTGCTCAGCTCGCCTCGCAGGTTTGCGAATCGCCACAACTCCTGAACATAGTCCTGCACCAATTGGCCGAGGACGAGGAGTGCAGGATTCTACTGTTGGTCGACCAGTTGGAGGAAGCGTTCACCCTGGTCCATCGAGAGGAGACGAGGAGGCGCTTTCTCGACGCGATTCTCGGCGCGAGTGACGATCTGGCAAGCCCGGTGCGAGTGGTTGCTACGATCCGCGACGATTTTCTCGGCCGACTGATGGAGCGAGCCATGGTTGGCATGGCGTTGGACCGAGTCGTGTTCCTCCGCAAGCCAGGCAGGGAAGCGCTCGTCCAGATGCTGACCAAACCAGTGCGGGCAGTTGGCTACTCTTTTGACGATTCTCGACTGGTAGCCGAGATGGTGGAGGCAGTGCAGGGGGAGTCTGCCTGCCTGCCGCTGCTCCAGTTTGCCAGTCTCGTGTTGTGGGACCGGCGCGATCAGACGAGAAGGCTGGTGTTGCGTTCGGCGTACGAGAAGATGGGAGGAATCGCCGGGGCGCTGGCCGAGCACGCAGACAGCGTGCTGGCGGGAATGACCGCGAGCCAGGTGCGGCTTGCCAGGGAGCTCCTGGTGAGCCTGGTCACTCCTGCTGGAACACGCCAGGTGGTGCAGATCTGGGACGCGCTGGCGAGGTTTGGCAGCGAAGGCGAAGTAGTGCTGCACGGCCTCGTGCACTCCAGGCTCATCACCGTGCGACGGAGCCCCGGAGCAGAGAAGGGCGAGGCAGTCCTGGAGCTGGCTCACGAATCGCTCATTCAGAGCTGGGGAAGGCTGGCGCGATGGGTCGAGGAGAGCAAGGAAGACCGGGCGTTTCTCGCCGAGCTCGAGCAAGCGGCCGAGCTGTGGAACAAACGAGGCAGGCGGCTCGACGAGGTGTGGCACGACACCGCTCTCGGCGAGGCCGAGCGCATGATCGTGCGCGCTTGCGTGAAGCCGTCGGAGCTGGCGCTGGCGTTTCTCGTCGCTGGCAAGCGACAAGAGAGGCGGAGCAAGTCGAGGCGACGGCTGATGCTGGGCGCGGCAGTGGGGACGCTCGCCGTCGCGGCGGTGGTCATTGTGGCAGTCTCGATGATCGAGGAGCGGGAAACCCGGATTCAGAAGGAGCGAGCCGAGGCGGAGCGCGAGCTGGCAGAAGTGCAACGCGCCGAGGCCCAGCGCGAAGGCGCTCGAGCCGCGCTCGGTCAGGGTGACTACGTGGAGGCGCGGGCCAAGCTGCGGGGCTCGCTGGAGACCCAGGACTCGCCGCCGGCGCGGGCGCTGTGGTGGAGGCTCAAGCGCGATCCGTTGGTGTGGAGCAAGAAGCTCGGCGTGGTGGTCTACGACGTCGCTTTCTCCCCAGATCGGAAAACCGTCGCCGTGGCATCCCAGGATTCCCTGTTGCACCTGCTGGACACCGAGACGCTCGCGGAGCAGGTGCTGCGCGGACTCGACGACGCAGCTCTAGCGGTTGGTTATTCTGCCGACGGCCGGTGGCTCGCGGCAGGCGGCGTCGGTGGAACAGTAGCGGTGTGGGATCGCGTCGAGGATCGAGTGGTGAGGTTTTCGGCTCATTCCGACGGAATAAACAGGGTGGTCTTTGGCTCGGACGGAGCTCTGCTGGTTTCGGTTGGACGCGATCGCACGGTACGACTGTGGCGGGCGCCGGATTGGTCTGCGGTGACAGTCGGGGGGCAGGGCCCCCAGACTGGGCATGACGCGGTCATCAGTCTCGACGGCACGAGACTGGCCACGACGGATGGGGAGCGGGCGAGTATCTGGAGGGTCGCCGATGGCCAGGAGATCGGCCGGGTGTCCGCATTCCAAGGGCGAATCGTCGCGTGTGTCCCACCTGGTCAACGAGGCGGCGGCCGACAAGCCGGCCCGAGCCCGCCGGTGCGCGAAGCGCAGCGGGCGGGCGGCCAGCAAGGAGGTGCGAGAACCGGACCGGAGCGTACTCAGGTACGTGAGGACCGGAAGCG
>JAZDLZ010000842.1:0-2753 GCA_043801535.1 Pseudomonadota bacterium | reverse complement strand
GGATTGGGATTGGGATTGGATCCGAACATCGGACGGCGGCGTGTGAGTCGCGAACGGCAATGCGGACAGCTTCATGGCGAGAACCCCACCACGGCGAGAGAAAAGTTGACCAGCGCACCGACGACAAAAGCAGTTGCCAGCACTGCGCCGGCAATGGCGAGCGCCGTCTTGGTGCCGCGCTCCTTGGCCATCATCGTCAGTTGGGCAAAACAGGGAAGAAACAACGTAAGGGTGACTGCGGCGACCACGAGTTGGGCACTGCTCAGACCACCAGCAGAAGACAGGCGGTACAGCCCGGCTGCGCCGAGGTCGCGACGGAAAAAGCCATAGAGGAATGACTCGGCTGCCTCCGGCGGCAAACCGATGAATCCGACCACCGGTCGCAACCCACGAATAAGAAGGTCGAAGATGCCGAGGAGACGGCCCAGCCAGATCACTACGCTGGCAATGGCGAACACCGGAATCACCTCGCGGGAATACCATTTCAATCGCGCCATCGTCTTGCGCAGCACATTGGCGAGACTGGGCGCCCGCAGCGGCGGCAGCTCCAGGTAGAAAGATGCTGGTTGGCCAGGAATCAGTCGTGAGATCACCAGTCCTCCAACGATGAAAACCGCGAGCACGACGAAAGCCCAGATCAGGAATGCAGCAGGCACACCCATCGGGCCAGCGGGCTGGCTCGCCAGAAGGCCGGCGACTACTCCATACTGCGCCGAGCACGGCACAGCCAGCGCAAGGAGAATGGTCGTAATGAGGCGCTCGCGCTCGGTCTCCTGAATTCTGGTCACCAGGGTTGCCATCGTGTCGCAGCCCAGCCCGAGAACAAGTGGGATCACCGCGCGGCCATTCAGGCCAATGCGCCTGAATACGCGATCAACGAGCATGGCCAGGCGGGGGAAGTAGCCAACATCCTCGAGTACCGAGAAAAACAGAAAGAAGACCCCAACAATCGGCAGGACGATGGCTACCGCGTAGGTTAATCCAAAGGTCACAATGCCATAGTCACCGCCGAGCAACTCCCTTGCCCAATACTTCCATGCCGAACCGTCAGCCAGGAGACGTGCCAATAGGCCATTGAACCAGGGGTTGACGTACTGACCAAACACCCTCTTTTCGAGGAAGCCGACCATGTCTTGAGCAGCCAGGACGCCGACCAGCTGGTATAGCCCCAGGTAGAGGACCAGCAAGAGCAGCGGTACTCCGGTGATTGGCCGGATAGCTGCGTCTCCAATCCAGTCGGCGAGGCGTCGCCTTCGGTCGATCGGGGTTCGGACATGGCGAGCAGCGATTGCCTGACTCGCCGCAAAGCGGCAGACAGCAATGGAATAGGAATCCGCTCTGCCGAAATCCTGCAAGACCCGTTCGATCGCGGCGAAGGACTGCGGATCCTCGTCGCGGACGAGCGCTGCAACCTCTTCGTCCCGCTGGAGCAAGAGCAGGGCAATGCCTCTCGCCGCGCTTGCCAACCGGACCGGCAGGAGCGAGGTGATGCGCCCGATTGCCTTCTCGGTTTCCGCCGAATAGGTTACTGGGTTTTGTGGTTCTCCGCCCGAGGAGGGGAACCCCTCTGATCCGGCGCTAGCGCGCCTCAAGACTACCCCTCCGCCCCTCCTCTCCGAGGAGGGGAACCGCGGCGCGTCATCTCCCGGGCGACCACCAAATTGGTGCAGCGCCGCGACTCGCTCCGCGCGGCGAAGCCGCGCTGCGCTCGTGGTCACTATCGCCGTTTGGGGGAGCCCCTCCACGGCTGCTCGTCGCAGTTCGTCGAGACCTTTCCCGGTCGTTGCCACGGTTGGAATGACCGGCACCCCGAGCTCAGCGGCCAGGCCCTGCCAATCAATGACGATGCCCGTCCTCTCAGCCTCGTCCATCATGTTGAGCACCACAATGACCGGAAGCCCCAGCTCCAGCAGTTGAAGGCTCAACGGAAGCGTCCGCTCGATGCTTTTCGCATCGAGTACGTGGACTACTGCGTGCGGTCTTTCGCCGAATAGAAGGCGGCGGGTAATCCGTTCCTCTTCGGTTATTGGCAAAAGAGAATACATCCCAGGCGTGTCGACGATTCGGAGCTCCTCTCCTTCTCGAGAGTGTTCTTCCTGAACGCTCGCCGGCTGGCTACGACAACCCTCTCCGCCATGGCTGCCATCGGCCGGACCGTGAGTGCGAGACTGCCCTGCCGGAAATCGAGCTTGCCCGACCGCAATCTCGACAGTGGTGCCCGGGCAGTTGGAGACAATCGCATAGTTGCCGGTCAGACTTCCAAAGACCACGCTCTTGCCAACATTGGGGCTACCAACGAGCAACAGTGTCTTCTTCGCTGTCTTGCATGCATCGGCCTTCGACGTGTATTGCTGCAGCGAGCCATTGCACTGCTGTGCTTTCCCGCGGGATGCCGGAAATCGCAGGCTGCCATCCGCCAACCGAGTAGCTGTCCGACCGTTTGCGCACGGTGGAGTCGACGATTTCGTGCAACAGCAGCCACCCTGTTCTCGACATCGGGGCGGTGCCGAGAACAGCGCTGCCAGCTGGCGTCCGTAATTGATAATCGTTTTCAACTCCACTACCAGGTAGTATGCAGATCACTGCCGGAGCGGTCAAGACAGGAGCTCGTTTCGGGTGTGATCGTTGCTCGTTGGTCCCCGTCGATGGCGGCGAAACCAGAGCGTCAGCGATACCCGACGTGGACGTATCTCGGTCGGATGGACATGACAAGGCACCCGAGGGAGCGCAGGCCGTTCTCGGTCTTTGGTCCT
>JAZDLZ010000841.1:0-4255 GCA_043801535.1 Pseudomonadota bacterium | reverse complement strand
CTCTGGCTTGAGATCGCGGTGCAGCACTCGGTGCCGGTGCGCTTCGACCAGGGCCTGGGCAATCGCCAGCACAATGCGTAGCGACTCGCGCACGCTCGGCCGCTCCTCCTCCATCCGCTGTCGCAGACTCTGTCCTTCCAGGTACTCCAGCGCCAAATACGGCCTGCCATCGTACTTGCCGACCGCGTACACTGTAACGATGTGAGGATGGGAAAGACTAGCGGTGAGCTGTGCCTCGCGCAGAAAACGCGCCACGGTCTCCTCGGACTCGAGGTAACGCGGATGCACGATCTTCAGTGCCACCCGGCGATTGAGCAACGTATCACGCGCCAAGTACACCTCACCCATGCCGCCCCGACCAACCAGTCGCACCACCCGGAAATGATCCACCATGCTGTTGGGCAGGAGCACGTGCGCCTGATTCCTGCGGCTGCCGCCGCCGCCGCCGCCGCCAGAACGCTGCCATAGCCTGTCCCGAGACGGCGGTAGCTCGTACTGGGTCTCGGCCTCGCGCACCGAAGTCCCGCGACTAGCGGACACACCTCTACTGTCGACCGTTGGATTGGTCTCGTGCTCTCGCCCTGCCGGAGGCGTCTTTCCCGACGCCGCGCTCATCTTGTCGCTCGGACCTCCTACCTACTGGTCGATTCTATGCTCGGCGTCGCTCTCGCCGGCATACAACACTTCGTCCACCGACGCCATCAGCTCGGCCGTTGGCTCGAGGCCGAGCAGCCGCGCAGTCCTGGCGTTGAAGACTGTCTTGAGCTTGCCGCCGCGGTAGACGGGAAGCGACCGTGCCGCAGTACCCTCGAGAACCCGGAGCACCATCTCGGCTCCCCTCTCGCAGAGCTCCTCCCAGCGCGCGACTCGCCCGACCAAGACGCCGCGCCGCAACGCCGTCTCGAGGGCGCCGAGCGTCGGCAACGTGCCCACCAGCTTGGCAAGCTCGGCCTCGGTCGCGTTGTTCGACGTGCTGTCCGATAGCAGGAACACAGCTTGCACGCCAGCCGAGAGGAAAAAGTCGGCGGCGCCAGCGAGCTCGCTGCCACTCTGGCCATTGTACGACACGACTTCTATCCCGAGCTGGCCACAACTTGCCTGGACTTCGTCGAGTTGAATCTCCGACTGGAGCTCGCCGGCACGATAGACCACCCCCAGCCGCCGCAAACCCGGGACCAATCCGAGCAGACCCGACTGGATCTGTTCGGTAGCGTCGACTCGATAGCAGCTACCGGTGACATTTCCGCCGGCGCCCGCGTAGCTGTCAGTCAGCCCCATGACCACCGGATCAAAGCAGCCGATGGCGATGAGCGGAGTCTCGCGACTCTTGGCATAGGGCTTGGTGACTTCGGCAGCAGGCGAGCCAATGGTCAGCACGGCGTCGACGTGCCGGGCAGCGAATTCCTCGAGCGCCGCCTGGGCGTTGGCAAACGCGCCCTGGAAGTTGCGTACGACTACCTCCAGTGTCGCGTCTTTCTGCCGCAGGCTATAGCCACCCTCGCGCAGCTTGGTTTCAATGATGGCGATTGCCTGGTCGTAGATTTCGTGTCGCTGGTGCTCGAGAATGCCAATCACCTTTTTCTGCACGTCGTAGGTCTTCGCTACCTCCTCGCCGCGAAGCACCCGGAGCGCTCCGACAGCCAAGGACTCGAGCTCGTTCTCGCCCGGATAGCAATGGATCTGACCGAGGAATCCGCAACGCTCGATAATCCATCCGGTCAGCATTTGGGAATGCGCCAGACCACCGGTGAGGATGATTCTGTCGACCTTGCCGCACAAGGTAATCGTTCGGGCTGCTATCTCCTTGGCAATCGAATACGCCATTGCTTCGTAGACCCGGCGTGCCCGGGCATTGCCGGCGCGAATCAGCTCTTCGACCTCGCTGGCACTATTGGTGCCAAGATAGCCGACCAGGCCGCCACCCCCGACGATCTTGCGCATGATCTCCTTCTGGGTGTACTTGCCCGAGAAGCACATCTCGACCAGTGGGGTCAGCGGAACGCTGCCCGCTCGTTCGGGACTGAACGGACCCTCGCCGATGCCATTGTTGACGTCGACTACCCTGCCCTTCTTGACGGCTGCAATCGTTATCCCGCCGCCGAGATGAGCCACGACCAGGTTGACCTCGTCGAGACGTTTTCCCATGTCACGGGCAGCCTTGCGCGCCGTCGCCCGGATATTCAGGGCGTGAAAGAGGCTGGTCCTGGTAATGTCGGCCATCCCCGATATCCGCGATATCGGCTCGAATTCGTCGACGGCAACTGGATCGACGATGAAAGCAGGAATGCCGCAGTCCCAGCCAATCCCGTAGGCGAGCACGCCGCCGAGATTCGAGGCGTGCTGCCCCTGCACGCCGCGACGGAGGTCGGCGATCATGTGCTCGTCGACCCGATAGGTGCCGCTCTCCAGTGGTTTGAGCAGGCCACCCCGTCCCACCACCGCGTCGAGACACGGGGTGCTCCCGCTCTTCAAGAAAGCCATGATGTCGCGTTTGCGGAGCTCGTACTGATCCCAGATCTTCTCGTACTTCTCGAGCTCGACGGTATTGTGGCGAATCGTCTTTTCCTGCTGGCAGGTCTCGCCGACAAAAAGCCCGAGCTTGGTCGAGGTCGAGCCGGGATTGAGCGCAAGAATCGTGAATTCCCTGTTAGCGTCCATGATTCCGCTCCTGGCTAGAAGGCCATGTGGCGGCCAATGCTATTGATTGCCGAGATCCGATTGTTCGCCATTCGAATCGTAGTCCGAACCGGCGATTCCTTGGCATCCCGGGCGGTCTCGAGCACAGCGAGAGTCCGTGGATAGATTTCGGCGACCGTACGCTCGACCAGCTCGAGAGATCGTCCGGTCAGCTCGGCGTCGGCCTGAAGAAGCTCGCCCGAATCGATGATGTAATGTGGCGTGTAGACGACCCCTGCCTGGTGGAGAGCATCGGCGGTCTCGATGTCCGGAATGATGTTGCTCGCTCCGCCGGCCACTGCCCGGCAACGCAGGCGCGCTGCCGTCTCGACAGTGACAACGTTGCCGAGAGCGCACGGCACCAGGATGTCGCACTTGGTTGCAACGACCTCCTCGGGGCGGACCATGCTCGACTCGGGATTGGCGTCCTGGATGGCCTTGATCTTGTCGTAGCTCAAATCAGTGACGATGAGTCGGGCCTTGGCCGCCGTCAGGCCAGCAGCCACTGCCCTGCCAAGCCTTCCCAGCCCCTGCACCAGGCAAGTCAGATTGGCGAGACTCGCTGCTCCCAAGACGGACTTGGCAGTTGCCTTGATTCCCAGGAGCACGCCATCGGCCGTGAGCTGAGTAGCATCGGAAATGCCGCCATAGCATCGAGACAGCGCCAGCACGTGCCGCGTCTCGCGCCGCACATTGCGAATGTCCTTGTCCTCGGTGCCTACCTCCATGACTCCATACACTCGTCCCCCCAGGCGCTCGAGGAACTTGCCGAGGGCGCGGAAGTAGGCCTCTCTCTTCTCCGCGGGCGGCGGACCCCAAAGAACAATGCTCCCACCGCCAAGATCGCACTCTGCCAAGGCGGCACGCATTGTCATCTCGTTGGCCAGATCAATAGCATCCACAATCATCGCCTGCTCGCTGGCGTATTCCATGACGCGGATGCCGGCAACTGCAGGCCCGAGCTGGGTATTGTGAATGACTGCAACTCCCCTCAGTCCGACGGAGTGCTCGTTGAAGAACATCAATTGCTCGATCCCACCGGTCTTGATTGCTTCGAATAGCTCCATCGCATGCTCCGTTCTATTGTTCGACGAACCGCCAAGCCTTCTGTTGGTGGCTAGCCGCCGGTCCTTGCCCGTCGAAATGAGAACCAGGGAGAAGAAAGGCTAACGCCAGCGCAATATGCTCTGTTCGGAGTGGAGAACCTTGTGGAGGCGGGCAGGAACTGGCTACTGGGGACTACCAGTTGTAGTTGTGATTGAGGACAAACTGCTGAACGATGTTGTCCTTGTCGTACCAGACGGTCATGTCGCTGGCCGACGTGCAGACCCTGGCCATCTTCTCAGTCCTTCCTTTCGTGCGCCTTGCCCGCATACTTCTCAGGCGCTGGGGATTCGTACCATGGCGATCGCAGGGAGGTCAACGACCACACGTGGTTGCGGGTGTGATCGTTGCTCGTTGGTCCCCGTCGATGGCGGCGAAACCAGAGCGTCAGCGATACCCGACGTGGACGTATCTCGGTCGGATGGACATGACAAGGCACCCGAGGGAGCGCAGGCCGTTCTCGGTCTTTGGTCCT
>JAZDLZ010000839.1:0-4352 GCA_043801535.1 Pseudomonadota bacterium | reverse complement strand
AGGACCAAAGACCGAGAACGGCCTGCGCTCCCTCGGGTGCCTTGTCATGTCCATCCGACCGAGATACGTCCACGTCGGGTATCGCTGACGCTCTGGTTTCGCCGCCATCGACGGGGACCAACGAGCAACGATCACACCCGGCGAATACCGGCGCGTTGAAGACTGGTACGCGAGCTGCTACGCTTAGGTCTGTTACTACTCATGCCAAATGAGACGTACCAGACGGAGGCCACGCTCGCTTCCATCCTGGGCACGGTTGCGCGCGAAGCGGACATACCGCGGACAAGACGGGTGTACGTCAACCGCAACCTGCGGATGGATGCTGTCGATCTGATCGGCTTCGACATGGATTACACGCTCGCCGTGTACAATCAGCGAGAGCTTGACCGGCTATCGATCGAGCTCACCCTGCGCAAGCTCGTCGACAACCGCGGATATCCACCGGGCATTCTCGAGCTCGACTACTCGTCGGAGTGGTCGATCCGAGGATTGGTCGTCGACCGGTTCAACGGCAATATGCTCAAGATGGACCGACATGGACACGTTGGCCGGGTGTACCACGGTTCCTGTGCCCTCGCCCACGACGAACGGGCCGCCCTCTACCGTCGCGAGCGGATTCGGCTCTCGGCGCCACGCTATGCATGGATCGACACCCTGTTTGCCCTGCCCGAGGGTGTCATGTACCTGCGTCTGGTACAGTTCATGGAGACCGTGGCCAAGGTCGACTATTCGCTTCTCTGGCAGCACGTCCGCGAATCGATCGACGAGGCGCATCGTGACGACAGCTTGAAGAGCGTGATTCGGTCCCATCTCGACCGCTTCGTGCAAGTCGATCCTGACCTGCCGGCAACGCTTCATCGGTTTCGCTCCTCGGGCAAGCGCCTCTTCCTCTTGACCAACTCCCTCTGGCACTACACCGACACGGTGATGCGTTTCCTGCTCGACAACAAGCTCTCCGCCTACCCTTCGTGGCGCAACTATTTCGACATTATTATCGTCGGTGGAGCGAAACCGGCGTTTTTCACCGAAAGGAGCTCGTTCGTCGAGCTGGATCCTCACACCGGGGCAGTGGTCGGGCCGCGCAAGACGGCGTTCCTCCGCGGGCACGTCTATCAGGCGGGAAACCTGGCCGACTTCGAGCGCATGGCGGGCCACGCCGGAGATAGGGTCCTCTATATCGGAGACCATATCTACGGTGACATTCTGCGAGCCAAGAAGTCTAGCATCTGGCGAACCGCCATGATCGTTCAAGAGCTCGAGGCCGAGATTGCCGTCTCGCAGTACTCGTCGGCGAGAATCAAGGAAATCGACGAGCTCGATCGGCGCCGCCGCAACCTCGAGGCGGAGATCGATTTCCAGCAACTCCTGCTGAAGTCGTTCGGCCGCCATTGCGACGAGAACAAGGGCAGCGACGAGACCGCGGCGCTCGAGCTTTCTCGGCGGCAGGCCAAGAAGCTGCTAGAGAGCTTGCGGAGCATGCACAAACAGGTCACCGCAGAGCTCGAGCAGCTCGACAGCGAGCTCGATCGTTCGTACAACCCATACTGGGGACCGATTTTTCGGGAAGCCAACGAGAGCAGCCGATTCGGACAGCAAGTCGAATACTACGCCTGCCTGTACACGAGCCGCGTCTCGAATTTTCTCCTCTACTCGCCGCTGCGCTATTTCCGGGCGCCGCGAGACCAGCTGCCGCACGAGATCGAGTCGGTGCTCTAGGAGAGCGACGGGGCTCCTAACGGAACGTGAGTTGCGTCTTGGCGTAGACGATTTCCTTGCCCCCGACTCGTCGGGCAAGAAAGACATTGTACTTTCCACCCGGAGAAAGCCCGTCTTCCTTTGACAAGCTGACGTTGGCCATTACGATCGTCGAGCTGGGGTCGACGTTGATCTCCTGGAGCGCCGCATAGCTGTCTTGCTTGCTCTTGTCGACTGAATAGAAGACGAGAAAGATGGGGCTCTCTTCTGGTTTCCGAGTCAAGAAGCCGACGAAGTAGAAGCTCCATGGCTCCGAGTCACTGGGTCGCGTGATTTCGCTCTTGGCGAGTGTCTTGAGAGACTCGATGCCGAGGTCATTGGGGATCTGGGTTTCGCTGCAGACGATCTTCCCCTTGTATCGTCGATATGCCGTCGCTGGATCGCCGAGTGCCGTGGTGCCGAGAAGCAGAACCGAGATGGTCGTTGCCAGTGCAACTGTTCTCTTCGAGCTCATAGTGGCCAGGGTAGCGCAAAGCTGTCGGGATGCAATCATTCCGCCCAATCGTCCTGGGTCATCCACCAGCCAAGTTGACCAGAGCTAGTCTGTTCAGTACCATCTATTTGTTCAGCTAGACAAGGAGTGCCAAAATGCGCGAGCGCGACAATCTCACCGGCCGTCAGCAAGCCGTGCTCGAATTCATCAGCAGGTCGATTGCCGAGAGAGGGTATCCACCGACCCTCCGGGAGATCGGCGAGCACATGGGAATTCGTTCCACCAACGGAGTCAACGATCATTTGAAGGCGTTGGAGAAGAAGGGCTATCTCGTCCGGGAGGACTTGAAATCGCGGGCCATCAGGCCGGTAAGACCTTTGTTGGCGGAAATCGGGGGCGAGCCACCGCGGATGAGTCAGGAGCTCGTCGACGTCCCGATTGTCGGGAGGGTTGCTGCCGGGTTGCCGTTGCTCGCCGTCGAGAACGTCGAGGACACTGTCAAGATCGACCGGTTTTTCGTCGGCACCAACAAAGAGGTCTTCGCTCTGCGCATCAAGGGCGACTCTATGATCGAGGACGGCATTCACGACGGAGACTTCATCTTCGTGCGAAAGTCCTTCGCCGCCGAACGAGGCGACATCGTCGTGGCGCTGATTGGCGACGAGGCCACCGTCAAGCGCTACTACCCGGAGAAGGATACGATTCGGTTTCAGCCCGCCAATGCGAGCATGCAGCCTATCGTCGTCAGGCGAAGCGAGTTCAAGTCCGTGGACTTGATTGGGGTGGTGGTGGGAGTGTATCGAAGGATTCGATAGCCTAGGCTCCGATTTTTGCTATAGACAGAAAACATGCTGCCCAAGCGGAGATCCGCTGGCATTCTTCCGCTGCCAGTATGGCTGGTTGTGGCGGCAGGTCTCCACGTTGTTGCTTTCTGGAGCGCCAGTCTCTGGCAGCGTCTGTTTCCCACCAGGACAGTCGTTGCGGAAAACGAGTTGCTGGTCGAGTGGGTCGAGTTGCCGAGCTCTTCCGCGGAGGTGAACGTACCGCAGTTGGCGGAGTCCATTTCCCCGCAACCGCCCCCGCCTCCCCCACAGGGCCAACCATGGCAGTCGGAACCAGTGAAACCACCAAGGCCCCCCCGGGAAGAAAGGAGGGCAGAGCCAGCTCCCACCCCGAGACCGGAGCCGAAACCGGAGCCGAAACCGGAGCCTGAGGCGGTGCCACAGTCGAAGCTAGAGCCAGAGCGCGCGGCAGAAAAGTCGATGGTCGTGCCCGCGTTTCCACCGCCACCGCCACCGCCGCCGCCGCCGCTCACTGCGGCGAAGAAGTCGGTCGAGCTGGATGACGAGGAGCACGTGGTCGAGGATCCACCTGCCGACGCCGAGTATTGGTCCGACAAGAATCGACGTGTGGAGCAGCAGACTCAGGCGCAACAAAGGAATCTGGCAAGGGAGGCAAAGGGAGAACGGGTGGCTTCGGCAGAAGGTGGCGAGCAGAACAGCCCCGAGATTGGTGGAAAGAATGAGCGTACTGCCGAGCTCGAAGATAACGCGCCGGAGACAATCGCAAGGCCTCCTACGGCCCATTCTTCGAGAGTCACCGCGGGACCCCCGTTGGCGTCAAAGCACACGGTACAAAGGGAGGACCAGCGATCTCCGGTCCACGAGGCAGGGGGGCGACCTGACAAGCCTGCCGGGTTGCCCGGTCCTCTTGGCATGCGTGATATCGAGGGTCGCGGAGCACCTGGAGCTGGGACCGCCCCGTTGCCGCGGGGGCTTGTGGAGGACGAGACTGCCGGTGTGGTGCTTGTTCCCGGCGTTTCCGGGGTTGCCGGCGGTGGTGACGGCAAGCCCAATCTCCGACTCGGGATGGCGTCGTACGAGCGAATAGTCGGAAGCGATCGCGCACATGAGGAAGTCGTCCAGGCGCGGACCAGGCAATCGCTGCGCAAGGGACGGTGGGAGCGCAAGCTCGGGGCGATCCGATCTTCGCTCGAGAATTTCGTTCCCGAAGTGCGGCCCGGGAACCAGACCGCCCTCGGTACCCGGGCGCACCCTTTTGCCCTCTATCTGGCCAGAATGCACCGCCGGATACACGAGCTCTGGGGGTTCGGGTTTCTCGCTGGTCTAGACGACAAGCCGGCGTCGAATCCAATGAACGATCC
>JAZDLZ010000838.1:0-4270 GCA_043801535.1 Pseudomonadota bacterium | reverse complement strand
AGGACCAAAGACCGAGAACGGCCTGCGCTCCCTCGGGTGCCTTGTCATGTCCATCCGACCGAGATACGTCCACGTCGGGTATCGCTGACGCTCTGGTTTCGCCGCCATCGACGGGGACCAACGAGCAACGATCACACCCGGTTGTTGGTGGCCGGTTGCTTTTTCTGGTGGATCGCTGGGTCGACTCGAGTGATACCCTCCCTGCCTGCAATGGCAAACGCTGACCTCGAAACAGCGATAGGACGAGGACGTATCGCTCCAGTGTACGTGCTCGGGGGCGAGGATCAGTTCTTGCTGCATCGATTGGTCATTGCCATCCGTCGGGCTGCGGTCCCGGACGGTCCTGCCCGCGCGCTAAACTACGACGTTTTCGAAGGAAAGCACGGGGCAGCGGCGATTCTTGGCGCTGCCCAAACCCTCCCGATGATGGCAGCTCGCCGATTGGTTCAAGTGACAGAGGCCGAAACTCTGCCTGCCGCGGAGCTGGAGAAGCTGCTTCCCTACCTGGCAGACCCATGCCAGACGACAGTGCTGCTGCTGCTTTTTGCCAAAATCGACGGCCGGCTCAAGTTTTTTGTCTCGGCCAAAAAGCACGGCTTCCTTCACGAGATCACTGCCCCGAAACAGGTTTCTCGGTGGATTCTCGACGAGGCGCGCCGGCAAGGCGTGGCCATCGGCGATGCTTCTGCGCGCCGGTTGGCGGACGTCGTTGGCCGGGATCCTGGACGACTCGCGTCGGCGCTCGAGCAGCTCTCCCTGTATGTCGGTGACGGGAGGGCGATCACTTCGGACGACGTCGACGATCTCGTCGCGGAGACCAGAGAACGCAGCGTATTCGAGCTGACCAACGCGGTCTTTTCCGGAAACAGAGAGCAAGCCCTGAGAGCGGCCGGGCGTCTGCTCGAACAGCAAGAGAGCACCATTGGAGTGACGATCATGCTGGCTCGGCACGTTCGCCAGCTCGCCCTCGCCAAAGAGCTAGTCGCCGCGCGCACCTCGTTCCAGGACATGCCGCGCCTTCTTGGCGTTCCTCCCTTTGCCGTCGAAGGATTGCTTTCCCAGGCCCGCCGCATTCCGGCCGGGGCGGTTGCGCGCGCGTTGTCGCTGTTGGCGCGAGCGGATCGCGATTTCAAGGGCTCGGTAAAAAGCGCCCTCGGCGAGCGAATCCTTCTGGAACGGCTCATCAACGGGCTCGTTGCGGTCCAGAGCGAGAAGAGCGCATCTGGCTAGGTGCCGGGACGCCATACGGAGCTCACGTAGTTGCCATCTCGACGATCTCCGTGCTCGTGCTCGTGCTCGTGCTCGGATCTGAATCTACTCCTGGTTCCGGACAGCGGTTGACTCAAAATCGGGCACAGTTGATGCCGCTCTTGCCAAGCTCGGGGCGGCGCGCAACACTCTGGAATAGACTCTCGGCCACGAAGGACTGGGGTCGAGCTCACAGGAGCGATAGAGGAGAAGATGTCTCAACTTTCAATGGATGTACCGGACGATGCGCTGCTTGCCCTCCGGCTATCCCCCGACGCCCTCGCCACGGAGCTACGCACGGCGGCGGCGATGAAGCTCTTTGAGCTGGGAAGGCTCTCGTCGGGAGCGGCGGCGGCTCTTGCTGGAATTCCAAGGGTTGTCTTTCTGTCAAAGTTGGCTGACTACGGGATCACTACGTTCTGCCAGAGCAAGGAAGATCTGGCCGAGGAGCTGAAGCGTGCGTGAGGTCATCTCCAATACCTCACCGCTACAGTATCTCCACCAGGCCGAGGTGCTCGATCTGTTGCCAGCCCTCTTCGGCAGGATACTTGTTCCCGAGGCAG
The DNA here is from genome assembly GCA_043801535.1 of Pseudomonadota bacterium. Taxonomy (GTDB): domain Bacteria; phylum Myxococcota_A; class Polyangia; order Haliangiales; family SHYZ01; genus JAZDLZ01. The sequence goes on along the minus strand of JAZDLZ010000838.1, from coordinate 2,459 downwards.
TTGTTGCGGAGATCGAGGAAGGACACCGTCGCGGCGTGGCATTGCCCGATCTCGATGGTCTGCCATGGTTGACAGTCGTTGCCGTCAAGAACCGGCGGCTACTGCCCTTGATCACCGATCTCGGACCAGGCGAACGTGAAGTCATAGCCCTTGCCCTCGAATCCTCGGACGCGCTGGCAATCCTCGACGACGCGCTGGCCAGACGACACGCTGCTCACATCGGGCTGTCCACGATCGGCACCCTGGCGGTTCTCCTCAAGGCCAAGGAGAAAGGACTGTTGCCCGCCGTAGAGCCAATCATCGACCGGCTGGAGACGTTGCGATTCCGCCTTGCCCCCGATACTCGGCGCGCAGTGCTTCAACTCGCCGGCGAGAAGGCATAGGCTGGCGCCTCTGTCTTCCGGCCCCCTCCCCCCGGAGCGCAAACATGGCCTTCGCGGGGCTGGTGCCTGGCGGGCGATCGTGAAGGTGGGATGCAGTTTGCGGATGGCCCGGCGCGACGGACGCTCGGCGAGCTGCGTGCCGCCGCGATCGTGTACTTCTAGCCTGCAGCCGGTCGAGTTTCTGCTAGTTTGCTCCTATGCAAGAGCTCGAGCGAGACGACACACCGGCCGCTGCTTCGCCGATCGGAATCGTGGCCACGATTGTGGTGGCATCGGTGAGTCTGCTGTCCGTCGGGGGATGTGCCGACAACGCGACGTGCCAGCGCGCGACGTGCACCGAGCTTGGCAAGGACTGCGGCGAAATCGACGACGGATGCGGGGCGCTGGTCGATTGTGGGCAGTGCAGCTCGCCGCTGGTGTGCGGCGGTGCGGGAGCTCCCAATGTCTGCGCTGTGTGTACCAAGGAGTCGGACGGTGACTATTGTATTCGCCTGGGCAAGAACTGCGACCCGGTGACCCAGACGGACAACTGCGGCGAAACGCGGACCGTCGACTGCGGACAGTGTGCGTTCGACGCGACTTGCGGCGGTGGCGGTGTTCTGAATGTCTGCCATCGCCCAGGCTGCACTGCCGAGACGGACGAGGAGATATGCGCGGAATACCGGCGCCAGTACGATTGCGGACTAGCGATGGTATGGGACTCCTGCGGCGGCTACCGCAGGGTGGATTGCGGATCGTGTGATGGCTGCGTTTCCATCAGCGCCGAGGCACTCTGTGCTCGACTGGGGTACGAGTGCGGCAAGACGTACGCAATCGACAATTGTTGTCGTCCTCGGCCTGATCTCGACTGCGGAGCATGCGTGGAGCCGGAAATCTGTGGCGGTGGCGGAACGAAACACCAGTGCGGGACAGGCGCGTGCGAGGCGCAGATCGAGAGCATGGGGACCTGGACTCGAGTCGACGCAGGGGAGTCCAACGACCTGAATGCAATCTGGGGCTCGGATGACGAGGATATCTGGGTGGTCGGCGACGCGGGGACGATTCTTCACTACGACGGCGGCTGGCACCACGAGACTAGCCCCACACCGTACTGCTTGAGTGCCATCCACGGCACCAGCTCCCGGCACGCATGGGCTGTCGGTGGCCCGCCAATTCGATGGAATGGTGAGAGCTGGGCCGTCGTCGACGACGGCACGGTGATCGCCCCGTTGTTCTCGGTGTTCGCCGCGCGGGAGGATAGCGTCTGGGCAGGCGGAGAATACGCGGACACCGGAACGTTCTTCCACTATGACGGAACCGATTGGACGTACATTCCGCCATTCAGCGACTACGTCGTCAGCCTGTTTGCCCTCCCCGCTGGTCCGGCTTGGCTCGGTACTCTCGATGGAGAGATCATCTCGTTGGCTACGAACAATCAAGTGACCAGTCTGGGACATCACGGCAGCTCGATCATCTGGGCATCATCGCCGTCCGACCTCTGGGCGATCGGAAGCGACATCGAGCATTTCGATGGTTCGGATTGGCAGCTCGTGGCCAAAGGAGGGCTTCCGTACCAGCTGATTTTCGGCGGGCACTTCGTGTCGGCGAACGACATCTGGGGTGTCGGCCATGCCTGCTACTGGTTCGGTGAAGGTCGGGAGTGCGGCCTGATACGTCACTGGGACGGGACGTCCTGGAAGCTCGTGGAGAACAGGCTTGCGGAAAGACTGAACGACGCGTGGGAAAGCCCGTCCGGGCGCGTCTGGATCGTGGGCGCCAGAGGAACGATCCTCCGCCTGGATCCATGACACTTCCAACGTCATCCGCCCGTCAGGGAGCTCGCGCGCATCGCCCGCCACCCATTTTTCTCGACCACTTGGACATCCATCCAGCAGGTCAAACTCTCGCGCCCCCCGCGGCCCGCTGCCACTGTCGCCGTACTGTTCCGATCCGACGGAGGGTGTGAACAAAAGCCGTTGGTCGTGCTGTTCCCGGTCCCTTGTGCCTAGTCCCTAGTTCCTTGTTCCATTCCTCTTTCGAGGTGCTATTCTCGCCGCAGCAATCGGCGGCGCGACGGTGACATGGCACTCCAATGAA
>JAZDLZ010000837.1:0-7287 GCA_043801535.1 Pseudomonadota bacterium | reverse complement strand
CATCAGTATCGGCTGCAGCAAGGCAGGAGCGATGCTGGAGAGTGGCAAGGGAACGGTAAAGGACGAGTCGAAGGCTGCCAGCTTCTATGACAAAGCCTGTCAGGCTGGTGAATTTCTCGCATGCACTGCGCTCGGATCCATGTGTCAGGCAGGGATTGGCGTTGCCAAGGACGAAGCGCGGGCAATGCAACTCTATCAGAAGGCCTGCGACGGCGAGCACTCTCAAGCCTGCGGCGCCTTGGCGGTGATTCTCGAGAAGAACGCGGTCGTGCCCGAGATGCTGGCGCGGGTCGCCGGGCTCTACGAGAAGGCCTGCGCGGGTGGTGGTGGTGCTGCTTGCGCCAGCCTGGGTTCTCTCTATCTCGAAGGGAAGGGAGTGTCCCGCGACCCGGCCAAGGCCGCCGGTTTCCTGGAGCGAGCCTGCAACAGCGGCAGCGCGGCAGGTTGCAGCGGCATGGGACTACTCTATCAGTCAGGCGATGGCATCAAGGCGGACCCCAAACGAGCCTTGGCGATGTTCGAAAAGGCTTGTACCGCGGGCGACCGTCTGGGTTGCCGCAGCCTCGCCCAAGCCTACGAGGCTGGCAAGCTCGTCGGAAAAGACGAGGCGTGGGCGGCACGGCTCTACACTAGCGCATGTGACACCGGCGATGCACTGGCGTGCAAGAGCCTGGCAAATCTCTACAAGGGCGGCAAGGGCGTTACCAAGGACGCGGGTCGAGCCGACGCCCTCCTGCGTCGAGCTTGCGAGCTTGGCGCTGCCGATGTGTGCGCGCCCGGTGTTGCGCCAGCCAAGCCTGCTGGAGACGGAGACACAGCCACGGCTACAGCCGCGGCTACGGCGGTAACCCCGACGGGAGCCACTGCTTCACGGCCGGCGACGGCCGCCACCATGCCAGCCGCCGCTCCGCCGGTTCCACTACGCACCCGCATGGTCGGAGGAGGTGCCCGCGCCTTTGGCAAGACACTGTTCTGGCTAGGTATTATCGCCTGCGGTGGCGGCGCCTATGCTGGACTCACGGCAAAACGGCTCGAGGGAGACGTTTCGAGCGAAGAGCTCGATAACTGGTCCGACGAGCTGAACAAGAAAGTGGACCAAGGCGAGCAGTTCGACAAGGCGGCAAAGATCGCTTTTGGCGCTGGCGGCGGCCTCGTCTTTTTTGGGTCCCTGTTCTATTTGATTGGCGATGCGCCTCGCCTCGAGGTCATTCCTGGCCCGGGCCCTGCTGCAGTACCTCCTGGAGCAGCGCCTGCGCCGGCCGCGCCGGCGAAATCGGCAGCGTTGAGCATCAGCCCGATCATCACTCCGTCAGCAGCCATGCTATCCATACAGGGGAGCTTCTAGATGCGTACCAGCACTCTTCTTGCCCTGTTCGCCCTTGTCTCTGCCACAAGCTCGTGCTTCAAGCCCGAGTACAAAGAAGGGTTGACCTGCGCGCCAGAGTACGACGTGGAGGACGACAGCAGGATGTGTCCACCTGGTCAGATGTGCAACTCCTGGACGAACAGGTGCGAGCGCATCGTCGACGCGGCGAGCTCCGGCATCGATTCCTCGCATGCCGGTATCGACGCCGAGTCGCGATGCACTGTTGCCGGAGAGCTCGGTTCCATCGTCTTGCGCAATCCCAGCGCCTGGGCTGAAGGAACGTCGTTCATCACCGTCGAAGGCGACCTCGACGTCGCCAACCGCCCCGATATTCTCTCGATCACCCTCGCCAATGGCTACGGCGTCATGCTCGGTGGATTCCGCACCGGCAGTTATTATATCGACTCGACCGAGGCCCAATACAAGACGTGCGGCATGTGCATGCTCATCTGGTCGGACTACGACAGGTCACGGAACGTGTATCGCCAGCTCTTCATGGCGCAGAGCGGCAGCGTTTCCATCTACTCCGTTTCCGAGAATCTCGACATCGAGCTCTCCAACGTCGAGTTTTCCGAGGTGGAGCTGATTGGCAACAACGACGAGACAGTGTTGATCGACAAAGGCTGCAAGAGCCACCTCTCCTACACCTATATCTCTGTGCCGATCAGCGAAGAAGAGTAGAAGGCGCCTCGCCTCACCTGGCGCTGTACAGGTCCATTCGGAGCAGCCCATGACCATGATGCGCTATGACTACCACCGACCTCGGTCTCTCGACGAGGCGTATCGGCTGTGCGAGGCAAATCCAGCGGCCAGCTTCATCGCCGGCGGAACCGACGTGATGGTGCGGATTCGCTCGAGGACGATGCGGCCGCCGGCGTTGATCTCGTTGCGCTCGATATCCGACCTGCGGGGGATCGACCCGGACGGGACCCGCATTGGTGCGATGACCACGATTGGCGAGCTTTGCGAGCACCCAGTCGTGCGGGAGACGTACCCCGTCTTGGTCGAGGCGGGGAGGCGCCTGGGCAGCGCCCAGATCAGAAACGTTGCCACCATCGGCGGCAACCTCTGCAACGCCTCGCCCTGCGCCGACATGGTGCCGGCGCTGCTGGTGCTGGAGGCGAGGGTCAGGATCGAGAGTGCCGAAGGACGTCGCGAGCTCCCCTTGGAGCAGCTTTTCCGCGGGCCAGGAGCTACCTGTCTCGCCCGAGGGGAAGTCATGACCGCTATTCTCCTGGATCCCTCGGCGGCGCAGTCGAGAGCAGTGTTCAAGAAGAAGGGCCGGGTGAGGATGGACCTTGCCTTGGCCAGCGTTGCCGTGCGACTCCGGGCAGAAGAGGGCGTTTGCCGGCTAGTCCGTGTTGCTGCCGGCTCTGTAGCTCCAACGCCTCTTCGGCTGCGGGAGGTCGAGGCTCTGCTCGTTGGGAGGCCGGTTTCGCAAGAGCTCCTGACTTCGGTGCAGCAGCTCGCGGCGAAGAGCGTCGCTCCGATCACCGACCAGCGCGCGACCGAGGACTACCGGCGGCAGATCGTCGGGGTGTTTGTCAGGCGCGCAGTGGAGGAGCTCTGGGAGCATGGTGTTCGTTCGGGGAGAAAAGCATGAAGAGGGAGATCTCGTTCGTCCTCAATGGCGCAGAGGTGACCGTGATGGTTGAGGCGCACCATCGCTTGCTGGATGTCTTGCGTGGTCCGTTGGGACAGACCGGCACCAAGGAGGGCTGCGGCGAGGGCGAGTGTGGCGCTTGCACGGTCCTTGTCGGCGGCCGGCCGATCAACTCCTGTTTGTTCCCGGCTCTCGAAGCCGAAGGCCAGAGCATCACTACCATCGAGGGCTTGCAGGGTCCGCGTAGCGTGCTGTCCGTGCTTCAGCAAGCCTTTGTCGAACGGGGCGCGATCCAGTGCGGATTTTGTTCGCCGGGGATGCTCCTTTCTGCCAAGGCCTTGCTCGACGTCAACCCGGATCCTTCGGACCTCGAGATTCGCGATGCGCTCGTGGGCAACCTCTGCCGCTGTACCGGTTACGTTCAGATTGTCGAGGCAGTGCGCGCCGCTGTGCTCAGCAGCGCAGGAGGGAGGTAGCCATGGCTGAGCTGCGCTACATCGGCAAGGAAGCCGTCCGGCCGGATGCGGCAGACAAGGCGGCGGGAAGGGCGCTCTACATCCACGACTTTTCGCGGCCGGGGATGCTCTTCGGCAAGATCAAGTTCAGCGCGCACCCGCATGCCAGGATCAAGCACATCGACACCTCCAAGGCAGAGCGTCTCCCTGGTGTCCGGGCTGTCATTACCGGCTACAACACCCCGCCGATCCGCCTCGGCTTCATGCGCGACAACTTCGCCCTGAAAAGGGACAAGGTTCGGCAGTACCGCGACGAGATCGCGGCGGTAGCGGCGATCGATCCCGAGATTGCCGCCGAAGCCGTCGATCTGATCGAAGTCGAATACGAGCCACTGCCGGCGGTCTTCTGTCCGAGAAAGGCTCTCGAAAAAGATGCGCCGATCCTGCACGAGACCGACGGGGCAGGCCGGCCAAGGACGAGCAATCGTCTTCAGCTCGCGTACAACCATCGTTCGGGCGACCTCGAGGCCGGGATGCGCGCTGCGCGGCATGTCGCGGAGGGAGAGTTTTCGACGCCGCTCATCCAGCAGTGCTGCATGGGCACCGCGGGCTGCCTCGCCGAATTCGACATGAGCCACAACCTCACCATCTGGGCCAAGACCCAGATTCCGTTCTTGGCCCAGCGCGATTTCAATCGGGCGTTGGATGAGATTGGACTTCCGGGCAAGAATGCGCGCGTGATCGTGCCTGCGATGGGGGGTGGCTTCGGCACTGGGCTCGACACCCACGCCTACGAGTACATCGCGATTCTGCTCGCCTACCAGACTGGACGGCCGGTGAAGATCGTCTACACCCGCGAGGAGGAGTTTTCCAACCTTTCCCCGCGCCAGTCCTGTCATACCCGCATTGCCCAGGGTTGTGACGCGGAGGGCAGACTGACCTTCCGTCGCATCGAGGTCCTTCTCGACAATGGGGCCTATACTTCGTGGGGCGCAACCTATCCGTCGGTGATGATGCTGCCGGCGACCTCGCTCTACCGCGTTGGCAACGTCCACTTCGATGCCACTCTCGTCTACACCAACAACACCTACTGCCAGGCCATGCGCGGCTACGGAAACCCCGAGGTGAGCTGGGCTCTGGAGAGCAACCTCGACGACCTGGCTCGGTCGGCCAGAATCGACCCCCTCGAGCTGCGGCTGAAGAACTGCAACCAGCCGGGCGAGGTCTCTCCGATGGGGCTGCGTATCTCGAGCTGCGGGCTAAGGGAGTGCCTGGAGAAGACGGCCGAGAAGCTCGGCTGGAAAGAGAAGCGAGGCAAGGCGAAGGCGAAGGCGAGCGGCCGGGATGGTAGTACCAGGCGGCGGGGAGTGGGGTTGGCCTCCCTGATCCACGTCGGAGGATCGGGGAGAATCTATCGCTCCGACGCGAGCGGCCTGATCTTGAAGCTCGATGACTACGGCAATGTCAATGTCTACTACGGCGGCGTGGAGATGGGGCAGGGGCTCCACTCTGTCTTGACCCAGACGGTGGCCGAGACACTCGGAGTGAGGCCCCAGAGTGTATTCATCAACCAGACTGACACAGGGACCTGCCCTTGGGACGTGGGGACTCACGCCAGCCGCGGTGCATTCATGGCCTGCAATGCTGCTATCCGGGCCGCGCAGCAAGCGCGGCAACGGATTCTTGCCTTGGCCGAGGAGATCTTTCCCGTCGAGGTAGAGAAGAGCCTCGCGGCACTGCGCAAGAAGAAGCCTGGCTACCAGCAGGTCGACTTCGATGTCCGGGCGGCCGCGAAGAGCGCCCGTTTCGACCTCGTCGACGGGGTGATCTCCATCAGGGATGCACCCGACGAGAGTTGGCTGAAGCTCGACCTTGGCCGGCTGCTGCGCGCCGCGCACTTCCGCGAGGGGGGCGAGATGCTCACGGCCCATGCATTCTACGATCCGCCCAGCGATCTGCCGGACTTCGAGAAGGGTCGAGGCAACATGTCCGCGACCTACGCTTTTGGCACTCAGGGCGCGGAGGTCGAGGTAGACGTCGAAACTGGCGAGGTTCGTATCCTGGAGTTGGTGGCAGTCCACGACGTAGGCAGGATTCTCAACCCCCAAACCCTTCGCGGCCAGATGTATGGCGCGTTGGCTCAAGGTCTAGGCTACGCGCTCTACGAGGAAGTACTGACCAAGGAAGGGCGAATCGTCAACCCGGGCTTCCGAGACTACAAGATCCCCACCATCCACGAGATGGACTTTCCGCTTCATCTCGAGTTCGTCGAGACTGGTGACGAATTCGGGCCGTTTGGTGCCAAGGGCATAGGAGAGCCGGGCTTGGTGCCGACCGCGCCGGCCATCGCCAACGCGATCTTCGACGCGGTAGGGGTGAGGGTGCGCGATCTTCCGATCACTCCGCAGAGGATGCTGGCTGCGCTGAAGAACCAACCCCCCCAAGGGTGAGCTAGGACACCTTGAGCACTACTCCCATCGCCGAGTCGCCAGCAGCACAGCCGCTGAATAGACCATAGCCTCCGCCGGCCGCAACGAGCTCCTCGCAGAGCTCGATCATGGCCCTCAGGCCGGTTGGCGCTTGCGGATGGCCATAGATCAGCGGGGAGCCGAAGCGGTTAACCTCGTTGGCGGGGACACCCGTCTGGCGAGAGAAATACACGTCGTTGACGGCGAAGGGGTTGTGGGTCTTGATCGCCCGGCAGTCCTTGATCGAGATGCCGGCCCGTTCCAGCGCCCGGAAGGCTGCCGGGACAACGGCGAGAGGCATGAACCCCTTCTTGACGCGTGCTTCGCCGTAGGAGAGAACTTGAATCGTGACCTTGGGGTCGCGGCCAAGCTGGGTCGCTCGTGTTTTCGTGCAGAGCACCATTCCGGCGTTGCCGTCGGCTGGGAAGGTTTGGGTGCCGAAGGTCACGCTCCCTCCGTCGAGCAAGGGGCGCAGCTTGGCCAGTCCATCGGCTGTCGTGGCAAAAACGCCCTCGTCGGCATCGACAGAGCTTTCGGTTTTCTTTCCGGTCGCGAGTTGCACCGGCACCATGTAGCGCCGCTGAAAAGCGCGGTCGTTGGCCAGAGCTGTCTGGTATTGCTGGTAGCGAAGGAGAGTGATCTCGTCCTGTTCCTTGCGACTGATGCCGGCCTCGCGAGCCACGTTTTCAGCCGTCTGGAGCATGGCCTCTCCGGCAAACGGATCGAGGTTGAAATTGTCCCAGACTGGGTTCTCCGCCTCGCCCATGCCTCCCCGTCCTTTGGGGTCGGGATAGTAGATGTGAGGGCCGTTACTGGTCCGGTCGCAGGCCATGCCAAGGATGCATTCCCGCTGGCCAGTCTCGATTTCCAGGGCAGCCGAGGCCACGATGCGTGCCGAAGTGGCGCAGGCCTGCGCTACTGCTGGCCCGGTGGTAGCTGTGGCGCCGATCATCCCTGCCAGCCAGGGAGTGCCATAGAATCCGTGACGTTGGGGCACGGTCGTACCGAGAACCAGACCATCGAAGGCTTCGGCCGCGATCTGCCTTTTTTTCAAGAAGGAGCTGGCCACGTCGGCTGCCAGTCTGAGCGAGTGGAGGTGCGATAGACTCCCTTGCCAGCGGCAGAAAGGCATGCACCAGTAGGCGCCATACGGGATGAACGTGTTGCAAAAGGCCATGCCAAGTCTCCTCGTCCGTGATGGGGAGAAAGGATGGTACGGATCGGCCTCCGGCGAGTCAATCCGCACCTCGGCCAGGGGTGTGATCGTTGCTCGTTGGTCCCCCGTCGATGGCGGCGAAACCAGAGCGTCAGCGATACCCGACGTGGACGTATCTCGGTCGGATGGACATGACAAGGCACCCGAGGGAGCGCAGGCCGTTCTCGGTCTTTGGTCCT
>JAZDLZ010000835.1:0-2808 GCA_043801535.1 Pseudomonadota bacterium | reverse complement strand
AACTAGGGACTAGGCACAGGGAACAGCACAACCAACGGCTTTTGTTCACACCCGATTCCCCCGGGTGTCGTGACTCGTAGCTGGGCTAGCATTGGTGCTAGACTGCACTGGCTTTCACGATGGCAGCCGCTTTGCGAGGTGCCCTATGCCGACTTGCGAACGAACCCATGGGTCGCACGCTCATTGATCATCTTCGCTGGAGGTACTCATGATCCGCCTGCCCCAACTAGCATGTGCCGCCTTGCCCAGCCTTCTTCTGCCGATACTGGCCTGCGATTCCCAGCCTTCCTCGACCTGCCCCGCCGATCCCACGGCCCAGCCGCTCTGGACAGTCGACGACGAATTCGCCATTCCGCAGCAGATCGCCTTGTCTGGCGACGGCTCGCTCGCAGTCGTCGCCTGGGATCTGAACTACCAGCGTCTCTCCCTTCACGACACGAAGGACGGCACCGTGCTCTGGTCGTTCGACGCCGCACCTCTCGCCGATCCAAGCTCCCTCTACGCGATCGGATTCGCCGGGATCGACGAGCCCGGCACCCGCATCGCCGCAACGGTAGCCAACACTCTCTTCGCCTTCGCTGCCGACGATCCTACTCCAGTCTGGAGCCTCGCGCTTTCCGACATGTCGATTGGTCAAGCGGCGATGGCCGCCACCACCGGCGCAGTGGTGCTCCACGTCATCAATACCGCCGGGGAGCGGCTCCTGCTATCGATTGACGCCGCCGGCCAGGAGCAGTGGCGCTCGCCGACCATCGGAACCGGCGCGCCGTTGCGCTCGAGTCTGAGTGTCTCCGCTGACGGCGCTCGGGTCGCGGCAGGAGCGGACGGTGATCTCTACGTCATCCAAGACGGGCAGATCGTGTTTCAGGACCACTCTGACACAACGTCCGTCACTGCGATCCTGTCTGGAGACGGCGAAACACTAGTCGAGGCGGCGAGCCTGCAAGTCATGCTGCGCCAGTGGAACGGAGACACCTACGAACAACTATGGCAGTACTCCTACGAATGCGAGGACGGATGTCTTCCGCCGGTCTTGGCCACGAACGACAGCGGGTCGCTGGTAGCCGCGGGAATCGGATCGTTCTCGACTGCAGCCCTGCTGGTATTCGACCGCCAAGGCGCCCAGCCTATCTACGATAGCGGCGACGTTCTCGGACTCGTCACCGCCATCGCGATTCCTGCTGACGGCTGCGCTATCGCCGTCTCGAGCTACGGCAACCAGGCAGGGACGCTGCCTCACGTCGTCCTGTACGATCGAGTCGGCAACAAGCAGTACTTCGAGGAGGCCATGCCAGGCTCGGCCCTCCAAGTGGCGATCTCCGCCGACGGACGCCGGGGGCTAGTCTCGTCGCGATCCACCTACGCCACCGAGCGTAGCAAAGGCGGCGCCATCTTCTTCTTTGACACTGGGTCCTAACCAGGGTCGCGTTGATCCGGAGCCATTCTCTGCGAGGCCGAAGGCCGAGCCGCGCGCGTGCTCGCGCGAAAGCAGGGAGGGGGAGCCCGCCGGCTCCGCCGGCTCGCGCCGCAACCAAAGGCTGTCGGATGATGGACGGGCGCTGCCTCAACGCGCCGACGCGTCAAATAGCAGCCACGCGTATCATCGTCCTCGCAGCGCAATTGCTTCGTCGCTGTCGACGGGGACCGACGAGCAACGATACACCCGGTCTTGACGAATCGATTGACCCGTCGCGGCACATTCTGTTAGAGTCATCTTACATGGTGTCGCAACGTCCGCATTCCGAGGAGACCGTTCTCGTTCGAGCGGCACGCCGCCTTCTCGAGGGAGGCGAGACTCGTCTCACACTGGCGGCCCTTGCTCGTGAGACTGGCCTGTCGCGCTCGACGATCTACCGTTGGTTTCCCAACCCCAAGGATCTGCGCGAGCACCTCCGAACCGGTGGAGTAGAGGTCGAGCAAGGCACCCTCAGAGCTCGAATCACGACCGCCACGATTCGAGCTTTCGAGGAGCTCGGGCTTCACGGCACCACCGTCGAAGAGGTCGCCCGACGAGCGGGCGTCGCGGCGGTGACCATCTACCGGCAGTTCGGCAGCCGCGATGGTCTTCTGGACGCGGCCCTCAAGGAGTCCAGTCCTCGGCGTGCCGCTCGTGCCTTGGCGCTGTGTCGTGATTCGGTCGATTTGGAGACCGATCTGGCTGCCTTTGCTGCCACGGCCCTCTCATTCATCTCCTCCCATGCCGGGGTCTTCCGCATCGCGCTAGGTGCGACACCTGCCGAGCAGCGTCGGCTACGCGCGCTTAGGCAGGCTCCGCGCGGCACCACGGCGGCCCTGAAGAGATGGTTCGGGGATCAGATGGCCGCTGGCCGCATGCAGAAGCAAGATCCGCAGCTCCTTGCCATGGCATTCACTGGCATGCTGCTGAGCCTGGCCTATGTCGCGCCCCTCTTCGAAAACATGCCGCTCCAGGATCCAGTCGGCGCCGGCCGAGCCCTCGCCCGTCTGTTCGTCCACGGGACGAGAGCCCAAGCGCAGCTCACTCCGCAACCAGGGGTCGTTGCCTTCTCGACGAGCGCCGACTCACCGTGCCCCGAGAAACGAGGCGCTCCTCCTCGGCTCGCCCGAAAGCCAGGTCAACTTCAGTCGCAAAAACGTCCGAGGCGCAGCAGCAGCGTCGCCACGAAGAAATCAACCGGGCGATCGTGTTGGGGTGTGATCGTTGCTCGTTGGTCCCCGTCGAGGGTGACGAAAACGGAGCGTCAGCGACACCCGACGTGGATGTCTCTCGGTCGGATCGACATGGCAAGGCACCCGAGGGAGCGCAGGCCGTTCCCGGTCTTTGGTCCT
>JAZDLZ010000834.1:0-6299 GCA_043801535.1 Pseudomonadota bacterium | reverse complement strand
AGGACCAAAGACCGGGAACGGCCTGCGCTCCCTCGGGTGCCTTGCCATGTCGATCCGACCGAGAGACATCCACGTCGGGTGTCGCTGACGCTCCGTTTTCGTCACCCTCGACGGGGACCAACGAGCAACGATCACACCCCTGACCGAAGGAAGCGTTGTCGACTACTTTCGTATCGTCCGTCCGATAGGCTGCGGCGGAATGGGGGAGGTCTACCTGGCAAGGGACACCAAGCTAGGTCGCAAGGTGGCGCTAAAGGTGATCCATCCCCGGTATCTGGGGTCGCGCGAGGCAACGACTCGGTTTCTTCTCGAAGCCAAGTTGACGGCCAGTCTCAGCCATCCACACATCGTGACGATCTATGCGGTCGGCGAGCACGAAGGCAGACCGTATCTGGCGATGGAGTATCTCGAGGGGCAGAATTTGCGCCAGCGACTCAATCAAGAGAGGCCGGCACTAAAGGAATCTCTGCGCATCGGGTTGGCTGTCGCCAGGGCGTTAGCCGAGGCGCACCGCAACGGAGTGTGTCACCGGGACTTGAAGCCGGAGAACGTGCTGTTGGCACGCGACGGGCGGCTCCGAGTGCTCGATCTGGGACTCGCCAGAGTACTTTGCGATGGCACGACTGTGCTCACCGTATCCGAATCCGAAATTCCGACTCTCTCTCCTCCCAATCCCACTATTGCTCCTGATTTCGCTTTCGCTTCCACGCCCGATCCTGCCTTCGCTTCCACGCCGGATCCTGCTCTGGCCTCGACCCCGGATCCTGATCCCCCTGGTCGTCGAACGGGCCGTGTATTGGCGCGATCGGAGGCCAGCGTCGACAGAGCTGGAGCAGCGCCCAGAATCGGCCTGAACATGGAAGCGCCAACTTCGAGCCACGATCTGTTGCCGAGAAGCCGGGATTACCGTCCTCGGGCTCGTCACCAGCCAGTCCAAGCTGCTTCGGGCGGCGAGAGTATCCGGCCATCAACCATGGACGCTTCGGGTAGTCGAGAGGTACTGGGGACTCCGGCATACCTCTCGCCCGAGAGATGGCGTGGCGACGAAGGTGAGCAGCCTGCCGACGTGTGGGCGCTCGGGGTAATGCTCTTCGAGCTGCTCTACGGAAGACGTCCGTACCAGGAATCGGTGCCAGCAGAGCTGCGTCAGGCGGTTGTCGACGGACCGCCGTTGTCGATACCAGTAGACAAGGAAATCGCTCTCGAGCTCAGCGAGCTGGTGGCGAGTTGCCTGGCAAGAGCGCCAGCGGAACGGCCAGAAGCCAGCACGGTTGCCGATGTGCTGGAGCGGCAGCTTCTCGAGGGACGTCGCCATCAGGTCGGTGCCCAGCGCAGCCCATTCCGCGGTCTGTTTCCATTCACCGAACGACACGCCGACCTGTTCTTTGGCCGCGAAGCGGAGACAGACGCATTTCTCGAGAGTATCAGGGAACAGGCACTGCTGCCGGTAGTGGGTCCGTCTGGCGCTGGCAAGAGCTCGTTCGTCCTGGCGGGGGTGATTCCCCGGCTGCGCGAGCAGGGACCGTGGCTCGCGCTGACACTACGGCCGGGCAGCGATCCGTTTCGCTCTCTGGCCACGGCGCTAGTGTACGGGGAGAGCGAGCTCTTCGAGGAGACTTCCGAGGGGAGCGTTCATTCGACCGACTTGCCGTCGTCGCGCCAGCCGATCGAGTCGCAAGAGGAGCTGGCGGTCGCTGTCTCGGCGAGGACACGCTCCTCGCCGGTTGGCATTCTGGCAACGCAGCTGCGGGCGTCGCCGCGCCAACTTGGACTCCTGCTTCAGGACATCGCCGAAGAACGGCGCGGCAAGGTGTTGCTGTTCGTGGATCAACTCGAGGAAGCGTACACCCTGGTCAATGACGAAGAGACGAGGTCGAGATTCCTCGAGGCGGTGTGTAGCGCCGGCGACGATCCGTTGAGCCCGGTGCGAGTCATCGTGACCATCCGCGACGACTTTCTGGGAAGGACGACGGAGACCGGCGAAATCGGCGGAGCGCTGGGAAGAGTGACGGTGTTGCGGCGGCCCGATGCCAAGACACTCGACGAGATCCTGCTCAAGCCGTTGGAAGCCGTCGGATATCGTTACGAAGACGAATCCCTGGTAGCAGCCATGGTGGCAGCGGTCGAGGATGAGCGGGCCTGTTTGCCGCTGCTCCAGTTCGCTTGCCAGCTCCTCTGGGAACGGCGTGATCATTCGAGGCGTCTTCTCCTTTGCTCGGCGTACGAGGAGATGGACGGCGTGGCCGGGGCATTGGTGCGACATGCCGACGGAGTGCTCCAGGGCTTGACTCCCGAACAGGTGCACACCGCCAGGGAGCTGCTGTTGCGGCTCATCACCGTCGATGGCACCCGCAGGGTCGTGCCGGTATGGGAGGCTCTCGAAGGGTTGGGAACGAGCGGTTCCGACGTGCTCGGCCGATTGACCAAGGCACGGCTCATCACGATTCTCCGCAGTGGCAAGGCAACGGGCGAGCGCGAGGATGCAGTGCTCGAGCTGGTGCACGAATCGCTGATCCGGAGCTGGAGCAGGTTGGCGCGCTGGATCGAAGAGAGCAAAGAAGAGCTGGCGTTTCTCGCCGAGGCTGGCTCAGCAGCAGAGCTCTGGGAAAAGCGCGGGCGACGCGACACCGAAGTCTGGACGGACGAGGCTCTGCTCGAGGCAAAACGGATGCTGGGTCGTTGCTCGTCGGAGCCGTCGCAACTGGTGAGTGACTTTTTGGCGGCTGGCGAGCGAAAGGAGAGGCGAGCCCGGCGTCGCCGACGCGTTGGCCTTGCCGTGGCTGGCTTGGCAGCGCTCGGGGCAGCGAGCGCAATAGCCGTCGTCTCGATGGTGAAAGAGCGGGAGACTTATGTACAAAAGGAACGCGCCGAGGCCGAGCGTTTTCAGGCCGAGGCTCAGCGAGCCGAGGCCCAGCGCGAGGGAGCCCGAGCAGCGCTCGAAAGGAGCGAGCTCGTGGAGGCGCGCGGCAAGCTGCGTGCCTCGCTCGAGACGCAAGATTCACTTCTCGGCCGAGCGCTCTGGTGGCGACTCGTGCGCGAAGGTTTGATCTGGAAGAAAGATTTCGGCGGAACGGTCTACAGAGTCGCCTACTCTCCCGATGGCAGGACGGTCGCAGTCACGGTGCGTGATGTCGTGGTCTATCTGGTCGACGTACACACGCTCGCGACCCGGGCGTTGCGCGGTCTTGGCGGGGAGGTGTTCGCAGTAGCGTTTTCACCGGACGGCAAGCTTCTTGCTGGGGCAACTCGCAACGGCCGAATCGGAGTCTGGGAGCTGGAGAACGGCCACAGACTGCGCGTCATCGCTGCTGGCAGCGGAGGAAGCGTAGTCGATGGTGCCAGTCGTGGCGGTCGCGTAGGTGTTGGCAGCGGCAGCGGCAGCGGCGGCAGCGGCGCCGGTGCTGGTGCTGGCGGTGGCGGTGGCGGAGGACAGGTCGGACCAGTGACCGGTCACGGGGGACAACCAGTTGAAAGCATTGCCTTTAGCCCAGACGGCGGGCTTCTCCTGACTGGAGGATGGGACAGACAAGTTCGGCTGTGGGAGGTCGCTACGGGGATAGAAGGTCCGTTGATCCCCCCGCACTCGCACATGGTGTTTTCCGTCGCGTTCAGTCCAGACGGCAAGCAGGTAGCCTGTGCTGGTCGAGGCGGCATAGTGAGGCTTTGGGACATCGCAATCGGTGCCGAGCGAGGGGTACTGGAGGGACACACTGGCGCTGTGTTCGCTCTAGCCTTCAATCCGGACGGCAGTTTGCTTGCCTCGGGAAGCTCTGACGGAACCATTAGACTATGGGATGCCGACTCCGGTGCAGTGCGTAGTGTTTTGGCTGGCCATCGCGATGACGTCACCGGTCTGAGCTTTTCGCCAGATGGTTCGACCCTGCTTTCGTCGAGCGACGACAAGACGATGCGGGGTTGGGTGATTCCATCGGGAAAGGAGCTGGGCATCCTGGTCGAGTACCCGGAAAGACTGATTGGAGTCTCGGTGAGCCCCGATGGCAGGTTCGTCGCGTCGAGCAGCTCGGATGGAAACGCCCTGCTCTGGCGACTGGCCAAGGACAGCGCGGACAAGTTGCCTACCGGTCATGCCGGAGCAGTGTGGGCTGCGACCATGAGCCCCGACCGGACCTTGGTCGCCTCGGGTGGAGCCGATGCAACGGTGCGCCTGTGGGATGCCGAAACTGGATTCGAAAAGCGAGTGCTCGCCGGACATTCCGACACGATTCGTTGCCTTGCATTCAGTCCGGATGGAAAACGGATCGCTTCTGGCAGTGACGACAGAACGGTACGTATCTGGAACGTTTCCTCGGGCACCGAGGCCCAGGCGCCGCTGCACCATGCCAATCAAGTCTGGGAGCTGGCGTTCAGTCCAGACGGACGTCTCTTGGCAAGCGGCGGCGTGGACTTGACCGTTCGAGTATGGGATGTAGCGTCGGGGAGCGCGCGTGGCGCGCTCGTTGGACACCGCGCCACCTTGCACGACGTCACCTTCAGCCCCGACGGACGCTTGCTGGCTTCGGCAAGCCTGGACAAGTCGATCAAGGTCTGGGACGTGGGCACCGGAGCGCTGAAACACACTCTTTCTGGTCATATTGCGCCAGTGTTCTCCGCCACCTTTGCCGCCGATGGCCGTCGTCTCGTTTCCGGCGATCATCTTGGCAGTCTGATGGAATGGGACTTGAGAACTGGCAAGGGAAGCGTGCTTCGCAATGGTCACGAGCACTTGATGTGGCTGTCGTTGAGCCCCGGAGGAGGGCTGGTCGCCCTGCCCGGGGACAGCGACTCCGCCAGCTTTGCCTTGCTGCGCCAGCCAGACGAGAGTCCTTTCGCGCTCTATGGCCACAGAGGGCAGATACGGAAAGCGTCGTTCAGCGAAGACGGCAAGCTCGTGGCAACGGTCAGTGAGGACGCGACGGTACGCCTCTGGGATACAGAGGGGTGTTCTCCACGCTGGCGAGCACCAATCCTGGCTGCCTCGTCGCCCCCGGCGCTGCTCAGCCACCGCGGTTGGCAGAGTATCTCCCTGCGGAGCGCCGGCGAATCGCGCTCGCAGCACACCGTTGCCGGGCAGGCGTCGTCTGTCGGGGATACATCGTCTGTGGCGCACCTGGCCGACAGCAGGTGGGGCAGAGCGATGAGCGGGGATGCGATCCTGGCAACCGAATCGGCAGACGGCAGGCAGGTCTGCGCCATCACCCTCGGCGGACGCCTGGAGAGGTGGGAGCGAGAGGCAGACCGTATTCTGTTCTCGAAGCTCTTGCCGGGAGCGATACAGGTCGTGGCGACCGCGAGTGGGTGTGTGGCCCTGGCAGAGAACAAGGCCGTGCTTTTCGACGAGGCAGGAGTCCGCAAAGAGCTCGCTGCGCGTGCCTCGGCAATCGCCGTTGATCGGGACGACGTGCTGGTCGCGACCGAGCACGGCATCGACTCCTTCGCGGCTTCCGGCGAGAGAGCAGCTCGCTATCGGGCGGACACTGGTGTCTCGGCAGTCGCCCGGAGCAAGGACTGGATAGTGCTAGGCTTCGAGCGCGGCGACCTCGAGCTGCTGCCGACCAGCGCTGGAGCGTCGAAGCCCACCTTCACCTTCGAGGGAACGCCGGCCAGCCCGCCGGTGCGCATCCTTGCCAATCCGGCGGGGATCATAGTCGTTGGCTATACCAACGGATACCTGGGCATCTGGAACCAGGCCAACGGTGGAAAGCTCGCCCACAGCAAGCTGCACGGGGCGATCGTCCACCTTCTCCTCCGAGCCGGCCGTCTCTACGCGGCCACCGAGCTCGGCGACTATGCTGTTCTCGATCTGCGCGTGCTCGACGAGGACTACTGCAGTCTCCTGGCGGACGTCTGGCGCGAGATCCCAATCGTGTGGGAAGGTGGCCTGCCTGCGCTCCGGCCTCCTCCCGCGAGCCATACTTGCAGGTCCGCTGTCACCATCTTCCCGGGTACTAACTAAGGAGCCGTCGCAGAATAACTTGAACAAAGTATCGGCGATGAGGCGC
The DNA here is from genome assembly GCA_043801535.1 of Pseudomonadota bacterium. Classification (GTDB taxonomy): domain Bacteria; phylum Myxococcota_A; class Polyangia; order Haliangiales; family SHYZ01; genus JAZDLZ01. The sequence goes on along the minus strand of JAZDLZ010000834.1, from coordinate 300 downwards.
GCTAGCGCCGGATCAGGGAGTGATCGTGACCTTGAATTGGCCAGCCGATACGCATGTTCCCGGGCCCTTGCCAGTGAAGTCTCCGAGGATCTTGCCGCTGTAGGCCTCGCCCTCGTAGGAATAGCGGATGTAGTCCGCGCCCTCGAGCTCCTCGAGAGTAGTGAAGCTGACGCACGATCCGGTGACACGGCCGCTAAGCATTTCGAAGCCTTCGGGTGGATCGATCAGGGTCAGTGCTTCGACGTCCTGGGCGATCTGCAAGGGGATCGAGGTGAATTTGAGCCCGCCGTTGAGCTTGGT
>JAZDLZ010000833.1:0-4813 GCA_043801535.1 Pseudomonadota bacterium | reverse complement strand
AGGACCAAAGACCGGGAACGGCCTGCGCTCCCTCGGGTGCCTTGCCATGTCGATCCGACCGAGAGACATCCACGTCGGGTGTCGCTGACGCTCCGTTTTCGTCACCCTCGACGGGGACCAACGAGCAACGATCACACCCGCAACGAGGAGCATTCGGGCGCTTTTCGATCTGCCGTGGTACATGGTCGTCAAGGCGGGCTGGGGTAGCACGTAGTTGTCCCACGCCCGGGCGCCACCACCACCGCTGCCGCAACTACCGCTGCCGCAACTACCGCCGCCGCAACTACCGCTGCCGCAACTACCCTCCTGCCCCGACCGATCCGACCGTGTTGCGTTGTGCGCGCAGCGCTGCCAGCGCTTTTCGGATGACCTCTAGCTAGACCATCGCAACAGCGCTACCGTCTCTGATCTGGCTCAATGGTAACGGTATCTGCCTCGTCTATCGCCCCCGATGACGAAACCGATGACGAAATCGACGACGGAGACTGCGGCGAAGCTGGCGGCGAGAGTTGCGGCACCGCGGCCGAGGACGAGTGGAGGCGTTGAGTTTCCCGTTTCTTCTCTACCTCGATCTCTTCTGGTCCGGAAGCGCCCCGTTTGAAATTCCTGATTGCCCGGCCAAGCGAATCACCAATCTGAGGTAGCTTGCCTGCTCCAAAAATGAGCAGGACGATCAACAGAATAATCAACAACTCTCCCATGCCGGGCATTGACATTGCTCCCACGCGTCGAAAGGCAGATTCGTTCGGCTGCGCGGTTCTGCGCCGCGCTCTTTGTACTTGAACGGAGTGTAGGCGTATAACACGAACATGTCGAGCCCGCCCTGGACCGGAATCGTGATTCTTGCCAGCGCATCCGTCGGGTATGCTGCATTGCTGGGGCTGGTGCGCCGGGCCGATAGCGCCTACCCGTCCACCAATCCGAACGAGTCACGCTGGTGGTTTGGCTACTCGCGTGACCTTTCCAATCTAGCAGGAGTGCTGGTTTTTTCGCTTGGATTCATTGGGCTCGGGTTCCCCGGCCCGGTTGCTCTTCTGGCAGGCTTTGCCGTCGCCCTGTTCGCTTATGCCATCGACTTCTTGCTTGCCCGAGTCGCGCGAGCTCGTGCTTCGGGCATTATCCTGGCCTTGCTAACAGTCATCCTGGTGACAGTCCTCGCGACCTGGCGCCAGCAGATCCAAGCCAGCCTCGAAAGGCTAGTGGAAGTGGTATTTTGACTCGTGTCTCACGCTGAATCAAATTTGTCTGAACGACGATCCGCCCGTAGACTGACTCTGCAAGTAATTGCTCGGTTGGCCAATGCCAGTATTGAGATGGTTCAGAATCGTGGGACGCGCGGTGGCGGGAGTCTTTCCGCTGCTTGCCGTTCTCCCTCTTCTTCTTGTGCCCATTCTCTTTTTCTTCTCGTCCCGGCTTGCCCGGGCAAGTGATGGCGACGGGAGCGCTGCCCGGTCAGCTCACGACGAGTCCAAGGCGACTGGAGAGCCTGCTGCTGCCGATTCCGTTCGTTCCGAGCCAAGGCCACCAGACGGTGACGACGACAGCCTGCCGGACGACGAAAAGGACGACGAAAAGGACGACGAAAACAACGTCGAGGAGGGCAACGTCGAGGAAGAAGAGGATCGAGAAGGCGTCGTGCCAGGAGAGCACGACCAGCTTCCCGGCGAGAAGGGAGGAGGGCAGAAGCGGCCTGCCGAGCTTGATCCGGACGAGCAGATTCGACGCAGCATTCGTGGGACTCCATCGCCGAAGGCTTCCCAGGATCCACACCGCAGACTCCTTGAACAATTCGAGAAGGAGGCATTCGGGAACAGCGAACGTCTTCCCGGCGCCGAAGATGCCGGCGACGAAGCGCAAAACGCGGCCAGATCGATTCCGACGATCGTCGATGGCAAGGGATTCCCGAGGCCGGAGCTGAGGAGCTTCGAGCACCGCCGGACATCTGGCGGACCCGCGACGAGCCAAGTGGAGCAGAAGATTCCGGTCAACGCTCCTTGGCTCAGGAGCTTGAAGAGCGGCGACTTGTCAGTGCGCTGGGACAGGAGGGTCATTCGCTATCTCGAGTTCTATCGCGACGACCCACGTGGGCGCGCCATCATGTCGGCCTGGATTCGGGGCATGGGAACCTACCGCCGGCTGATACTCGACACCCTGAAGCGTCACGGTCTCCCGGCGGATCTCGTGTTCGTCTGTATGATCGAAAGCTCGTTCAATCCCAGAGAGTACTCGCGCGCGGGCGCCAGTGGACTGTGGCAGTTCATGCCGTCCACGGCTCGAATCTATGGACTGAGGATCGACTACTGGGTCGACGAACGAAACGATCCAGTAAAGTCCACCGAGGCTGCTGCCCTGTTTTTGAAGGATCTCTACGAACGATTCAGAAACTGGCATCTAGCCCTCGCCGCCTACAATGCCGGCCACGGTGCGGTCATCAATTCGATTGCCAAGTACAATACCAACGAATTCTGGACTCTTCTCGACTACGAGAGCGGACTGCCATGGGAGTCGTCGATATACGTACCCAAAGCGCTCGCCGCCTCGATTGTCGGCCGCAATCTGGCGTACTTTGGCTTCGATGGTGTCGAACAGAATGCTCCCTTTCAGTACGACGAGACCACCGTTTCGCACAGCATCTCCATTCAGACAGTTGCGAAAGCCATTGGCGTTTCGCCCTCGGTCGTGGCCGACCTGAATCCCTCCCTGCGACGTGGCCGGACTCCGCCCCAACCCGATTCGTTCAACCTCAGGATTCCCGAGGGAACCAAGACGCGCTTCATCGAATCCCTCCCTCAGCTCCGCGATGAATGGGAGGCAATCCAGCTGTACGTGCTCCGCCACGGCGAACGCTTCGAGGACGTGGCAAGAACCTACGGCATCAGCGAACGTAGCCTCCGAGAGCTCAACGGAGTCAACGACATCCTCGAGCTTCGCGGCGGCATGGTGATAGTGGTTCCGCGCATCGACGAGGAAACGCGTCGTCGCAATCAGGTCGCTGCGGAAGACGATCTCTACTCGGGCGGGCTCCCTTCGACAAACGGAGCGCCACTGCTCGTCCCGGTACCGGACAAGGATCTGCAAGTCCCAGGACGCCGGCGGGCTTTCTACCGGGTGGTTGCTGGCGATTCGCTGGAAAGCGTGGCCTCGGTGTTTGCCATCGCTCCGGGCGAGCTGGCGCGTTGGAACGGGCTCGATCCCGATGCCCGGATCCAGCCGCGGATGATACTGACAGTGTACGTTGACGACGCATTCGACCAGGCCAAGGCGAACGTCGCCCTTCTCGACGAAGCTCGTCTGCTTGTGGTGACGGCAGGCTCCGAAGAGCACCTTTCGATTCTCGAGCAGCGCAAGGGTCGCAGCCGAATCGCGGTCGTGGCCAAGAAGGGAGACACTCTCGAGTCGATCGGCCGCCGATATGGACTGTCGAAGTACAACGTGGCGAGGATCAACCGGCGTAGCTACAACCAACCGCTCAAACCTGGTGAGAAACTATTCGTCTATCGGGTTGTCGACCAGGCCAAGGCCAAGGCAGCAGGCGTCTCTGCCGCGAAGAAACGACTCGGAAGACAGCCTGGCAAGCACGGTAAGCCGAGCAAGGCGAGCAAGGCGAGCAAGCCGAGCAAGGCGAGCAAGGCAAGCAAGGCTGGCAAGGCTGGCAAGGCAAGCAAGCCGAACAAGACGAACAAGACGAGTGGCAGACTTGGCAAGCAGCCAACCACGCTTTCCCCCACGAAAGGTGCGTGACCGCGATCCACCGGGGGTCGGCACCGCGCTCGGAGCTGATCCGTTGCCGGACAGTTGGTTGCGGCGCGAGCCGTGCCATGCTCCTTCGTCCGAGCGCCGCTGAATGGCATGCGAGGTCTTCTGTTGTCATGGAAATCATCGTCGATCGTTCTGGCGTCCGGGCGGATCTTTTCCTGGCCAAGACCTTCCCTGGTCGCGGTCGCCGTCTGTTGGCCACCCTGTTCGCAGCGGGGAAAGTCCGGGTCAATGGGAAGACGGCAAGGAAGGGACAACTCCTCGTCCGTGGCGACGTCGTCCAGCTCGTCGAGACTCCTCCCGGCGAAACTGAGCTGCGGCCGCTGCCCCAACCGGAGCTGCCCCTCGAAGTCGTCTTTGTCGACGAATCGCTCGTGGCGGTGTCCAAGCCACCCGAAATGCCATCGCATCCTCTTCGTCCAGCCGAAATCAACACCCTTGCCAATTCCTTGGTTGCTCGGTTCCCAGAGACGGCCACTGTTGGCCATGACCCACGCGAGGCTGGGCTTGCCAACCGTCTGGATCGGGGAACCTCTGGCATCTTGGTGGCCGCCCGCGATCCAAGCACCTGGTTGGCACTTCGCACGCTCTTCAGAAACCACCAGGTCACCAAGGAATACCTGGCGCTCGTGTTTGGCGAAGTCACAGACAGCGGCACAATCGAAGCACCGCTGACTCGAGACAGTCGTCACCGAGGACGCGCCGTGGTGCTCACCGCCACCGAGAGCTCGCCCGAGCGTGGTCCAGCGCTCCCGGCCACTACAAGCTATCGGCCCGAGGCCGGTGCCCACGGATTCACTCTGCTGCGTTGCCTGACCACGACAGGACGAATGCATCAAGTACGGGCACACCTGGCCCATGTCGGGTTTCCGATAGTAGGCGATCTGCTCTACGGACAAGGAGCTCCCGGCGCCAATCAGCTACCCGTCGTTGGCCACTTTCTTCACGCTGCTTCCTTGCTTCTTCCTCATCCCCGGAGCGGACAGTCACTGTTCGTCGAGGCAGCCCTTCCTCTCGATCGAATCGCTACTCTTGCTTTCCTGGGAATCCGATGGCA
>JAZDLZ010000731.1:0-8032 GCA_043801535.1 Pseudomonadota bacterium | reverse complement strand
CAGATCCCGACCTGCAAGCAAGTCGACCTCGATCATGACGGTCGCAAAGACTATGTCGTTCACTACGACGACAGCGGGGCGGCCTTGGCCGAAGAGTTCGATTTCGACTTCGACGGACGATTCGACTCCCGCTATCACTATGATCGAAAGACTGGGAAACGCTATCTGACCGAGCACGAGACCGGCTTCGACAACAAGCCAGACATCTGGAAGAAATACGACGCGAATGAACGAATCGACAGTATTCGGCGTGACCGCAACGGCGACGGTCGGCCAGACTACTGGGAGCAGTATCGCGAAGGCGTGCTCGAAGCGATTTTGTTCGACGACGACTACGACGGTCGAATCGATCGCCACGAGCAGTCACAGGCTTCACGGGAGAAGGCGGCAGCAGCAGCGGTATCGAGTGAGCCATCCGCTACTACCGCACCTGCCGGGAAATAGCCGGTACGTAGCCGGTACGTAAATCGTCTCCTTTCTTCTTTTGCGCCTGGGTGGTTTCGCGGCCGGCAACGGCTGCGGGGCAGACGCCCAGGTTGCGGTTGGGACAGAGGGTGAGGCTTCCTCTTGGGTGACACTCGACGTTGGCCGCGTGTGAATCTGGCGCTCGAAGTGATAGTGCGTTTCGAGACGATTGACCAGGCTCTCACTGCCCAGACTGTGAACATCAGCCGTGAAGGGCTCTTCGTCGCTACCCAAGAAGGCAAACCCATTGGAACGAAGGTAAGGATCAAGCTGCGGATTGCCGAGACCGGCGAACGCTTCGCGTTGGAAGGCGTGGTGGTTCGGAGCATCCCCGACCTCGACGATCCCAGGCCGCCGAGCGATGATGAGTCTCCTGGCATTGCAGTCTATCTGACCGCCACCAGCGCTGGCTGGGCTCGCTTTTGCGAGCGTTTGGGAGCTGCGAAAAAGAACAGTTCCGGTCGAGGCTAGTTACTCACCGCTCGCTCGCTCGCCGCTCACTCGCTTTTCATTCGTTTCTTCAAAGCTCGAAGGGCTTCTTCGACGCTTCGTTCCTGCACCCGCGCCCGGCTCTTTAGCGACGACAGCATCTCCTCGACCGACTGTGGCGACTGTGGCGAGTTCGGCGGTGGTCGGACCCTGTCGGTGTTCGATCCGGGGCCAGATCTGCCGCCGGCGGCGGTGTTCGTTGACTGCTGGCCATCGCTTGTTGCTCGATTGCCGCGGCTTCCGCGGCTTCCTACGCTTCCAGAGTGCGCTCCGTTGCGCGGTTCGCGCACTCCGCGGTCCGCGCGCTCGTCGAAATCGCCGTCGAGAGTACCGAGATCCTCGAGACCGCTGGCAGGTGCTGGCGCCGGTCGCGAGCCGCGACGCTGCCGTTGCTGCCTCTCAGTATTGCTGCCGGTGTCGGTGCCGGCGTTGGCGTTGGCGTTGCCGGCGTTGGCGGTGCCATCGGCTGCACGCTGGCCGATCGACTCGAGCGTTTCGATCAGGATCGACTCGCGCTGGGCGGCAACCTGACGGACGAGCGCGGCAACGCTGGCTGCCGCGTCGTTTCTCGAATAGGCGGCGAGCGTGGCAACGCGGCTGCTCCGCCCTGCGAGCCAGGGCTCGATTGCCGTGGCCAGCAGCAGAGCTCGAGGGATTTCGCAACCGAGTCCTCGATCGACCAGAGACCTGACCTCGGAAGTCTCCTGGTCACCGTGTGGCTCGATAGCGACCAGCGCGCAGCCAGAAGCGAGCCCGCGAAGGATGGCTGCTGGCGTCGGGCGGGTAATGACCACGTCTGATGCCCGCCACAGTCTCGCCGAATCGCCGGTCGCGCCGAAGAGCTTCGCTCTGAGTCCAAGCCCCGGGACCTGGTTTCTTATGATGGTTGCCGCATCGATGTTCTTTTCGGCGTCGAAGAGCACCAGTGTCTGTTTTCGCAGCAAGGCGAGTTGCAGCACTACCGTGGCCAACACATCGCGTCCGAGGCTGGTGGCGTTGACCAGCAGAATTTGCTCGTCGCTCGGCAAGGAAAACGCTGCCCTGATCGCCGTCTTTGCCTCCCTGGCAGCACGCGCAGTATCGCGGGCCACTGGTGGTCCGGTGGTGACGACGCGGGCACCGTCTACGCCCGAATCGGCGAGCACAACTGCCGCTTCGTCGTCGACAACCGCATAGCGATCGGCATCCTGATTCCACGACGATCGAGGAGCCATCTCGGCGACTACCGCGATGACTGGAAAAGGAAGCGCCGCCGACGCAGTCTCGACTTCGCTGCGTTCGAGGGCAAGGGCCGCCAGACGTCGATTCCGTTCCCGCACCAGCAGCGCTGCTGCGTTCGGCTCGAAGACCACTGTTGCCTGAGGCGCGTGTTCCGCGAGCGCTCGCTCGAGAGAGTGGGCTCCGCCCTCGCCCCAGATCGCCTGCAGTGCTCGCCATGCGCCTCCTCTGTCCCGGATCGCCGGCACCTTGCCCAGATCCACCTGACGAACTGCCAGGCCTGGCTGGGCGAGCGCCTCGGCAACGGCACTGACGACTTCCGACACTGCTCCGCCAGAGCGGACCAGCAGAATCCGCAGGGTGTCGTTCGTTGCCGATCCCGCCTGGCCGCCAGCACTCATCCGAAAACCTCGGGATTGACAGTGTTCGTGGGACGTCCGCCCTCCAAAACGATGCGAGTTGCGTTGGCGCATATTTCGGCCATGCGCGAACGTGCCGTGATCGTCGCCGAACCGAGGTGCGGTGCCAAGACTGCTCGAGGACTGCACAAGAGACGCGCTGGCACTGTCGGCTCCTCGGCAAACACATCCAACCCTGCACCAGCCAGCAGTCCACTCTCCAACGCATCGGCCAGTGCGTTCTCGTCGATGCACCTCCCTCGGGCGGTGTTGACGAGAATGGCGGTCTTCTTCATCAGCGAGAGCTCGTGCCGGCCGATCACGCCCCGGGTCTCGGCATTGAGCGGACAGTGCAACGAGACGAAATCGGCCTGCCGCAGCAGATCTTCCAGCGAAACCCTGGTGGCGCCAAGAGACGCTTCGATGTCGGGGCTCGCCGCCCTTCTGGCGGTGTAGAGCACCGGCATAGCGAAACCGTGACCTCGGCGAGCCATGGCCTGTCCAATCCGTCCCAGCCCAATAATCCCCAGCGTCTGTCCCCATACATCCATTCCGAGGAGGAGATCGGGTGCCCAGCCTCTCCACTTGCCCAGGCGAACCAGCGCGTCTCCTTCGACGATTCGTCGAGCCGTCGCCAACAGCAGCGCAAAGGCCAAGTCGGCCGTGGCCTCGGTCAAGACGTCGGGAGTGTTGGTCACCACGATTCCGCGACGGGTGGCTGCCTGGACGTCGATATTGTCGTAGCCAACGGCATAGTTGGCGATCACCTTCAGCTTGGGAGCCTTGGACAACAGCTCTTCGTCAATACGTTCGGAAAGCAGACAGACAAGACCGTCCGCGGCCTTCAGCGCCACCTCCAAGTCCGCTCTTGTTGCGCTAGACAATACCTGGGTTGCGACGTCCTTGCCGAGCCAGCTTGCGACGTCGCCGGGAATCGCCGGCGAGGTAACGATTACCTGGAACATGGTTTGTGGTCGATTGTACGAAGACGCTGCGCTCTCGCAAGCTATTGCTGCGAGCTGCGAGCTGCAAATCAGCGGACCGAAACCAATCCAGCGTGACGGAGCCGCTTCAACACTCGCAGCATTTCCAGCTCGCCCAGCGGAGTGATCATTGCGAGGGTACCGATGTCACGATGGCCGTCGATTCGGGACAGCAAATAGCGCTCGCGCGGGTGCAGCGCGACGGTTCTCAATCGCTCGGGAGTGAAACTGGCAACCGGGATACGATAGGGAGCGAATTCCTGGTAGAGTTGTACGAGTTGTTCGGCGCGAGCCTGGCGCAGGAGCTCGCGGGCCTCGCTATTGAATGGATCGAGATCGACCACGCTGCGCAGCAAGGCCGCAACTTCGTCGAACTGCTTTTCCTCGAGCAGCGTGCGGGCAGTGGCGATGAGCTGCACGACCAGGCTTGTTTCGCCATCCGAGCTTTCGGACTGGAGAGCGGCGTCTACTTCCAACAACCCGCGGCGATGGGCCTCGAACAACTCCTCGATGATCTCCAGCCGCGGCCGCGGGATTCGCATGCAGAGGTCGCCCAGGGCCAACGGTCGGCCTGCTGCCACCAGAATCTCCAGCGTCGGCAAGTCGGGAGCAGCGCTCTCGGCCGAGACCACCGTGTAGTCCGAAGGCAGAAGCTGGGCTATGCGCCGCCACTCGTCCACACGGCGCATGCCATCCATGAGAAGCTCCTGGGCGGGCAGCGCCGGATCGATGAGCAGTTCCTTTTCGCAGGGCGTGGCCTCCGAGAGAATCCCTCCTGCTTCGGTGTCGCAGAACAGGAATCGTCCGTCGTGCCAGAGGAAAAGCTGCAGGGCAGTGTCGACAGCGTGGAGTCGGATCACCTTGGCCAGCTCTGCGGTCGCAACGTGACCGTCCTCCACCAGCACCTGGCTGAGCATCCTACCCGAGCGATCTCTGGCGTCCATTGCCGCCTTGAGGCGGCCCTCCTCGACGAGACCACGCGACGACACAATCCGTGACAGATCGCTCCAGCGGGGGTCGTCCGAGCTCAGTCCAACGATTTCGCCGCCGGCAATCCGCATGTACCGCTCCTCGAACTCCAGCGAGACGGTGAGCATTCCAGTACGCTTGGAATCACCGAGCCACTGGAGGAGCTCGGGAAAGGGCATCGTGGAAAAGGAACCAGACAAGCTCACCGGCGAATCTCCGAAGGCAGACTGACAACAGGCAGTGTAGCATGGTGACAAGGGATGTGAGCTTGGTCATTGCCCGAATGTGGCGTCCGGCCATATCCTGGATCCGTTATCTATCGACTTAGCCTGGTGGAGGAATAGCATGTTCGCCCAGCACAGATTGTTAGTCTCGTTAGTGCGTGCGTCAGCCAGCGAGCGCCACGGTCGTGCAATCGCCGAACCGGACTCTGATCGGCGATGCCAGTACCATCTAGCTCTTCTGCTTCTCGCCAGTACGGTTGGAGTGGCAGCGCTCGGCAATTCCGGCTGTGACGATGCAAGCTCGACCTCTCCGGTCGACAGCTCCCTGGTCGATGCTGTCGTTGGCACTGGAGACGGAGCGCCGGTAGACGCGATAGCGCCCGACGTAGCCTGGCCGGACGTGGTCTGGCCGGACGTGGTCTGGATCGACGCAACGGCGGCCGATCCCGACGGAGCTGCTCTCTGGCCAGATGCGCCGGGGCTCGACGCGGCCGCTCCTCCCGACAGCAGTCCCGACGCGCCGCCAGCCGACATTGCCGAACGGCTCGCCGCCATCGAAGGGATGGAAATCGTGAGCGAGACAGCCGGAGCCAACTTTCGCTTCTTCGTCCTCGAATTCGAGCAGCCTGCCGACCACTCCAGTCCTGCCAAGGGACGGTTTTCGCAACGGATGACGCTCCTTCACCGGGCAGAAGCGCAGCCAATGGTGATGATGACCGACGGCTACTACATCAACCTGCAGAACAACGAATACGAGGTGACCTCGCTGCTGGAGGCGAATCAGCTCGTTGTCGAGCACCGCTTCTTCGAGGAATCGAGGCCCGCTCCGGCCGACTGGAACAATCTCACCATTCGGCAGGCGGCTGCCGATCATCATCGTATCAATCAAGCCCTGCACCCGATCTACCGGGGACCGTGGATTACCACCGGCCACAGCAAAGGGGGGATGACTGCCGTCTACTACCGGCGATTCTATCCGGACGACGTCGATGCAACCGTGGCCTACGTTGCTCCGCTCAACCACGGCGTGAACGATGATCGCTACCCTGCTTTCCTCGAGCAAGTGGGCGACGCCACTTGCCGGCAAGCTCTCGACGATTTCCAAAAGATAGCGCTCTTTCGCCGAGAGAGCCTGGTGCAGATGCTCGAAGACTGGGCTTCCTTGAGCGATCTTACCTTCGACGTCATCGGCATCGACCAGTCTTTCGAGGGTGCCGTGATCGAGCTACCGTTTTCCTTCTGGCAATACCACGATCCTGCGGAGTGCGCCGGCGTCCCCGACGGCGAGGCTAGCAACTATGACGTCCTGGCGTTTTTTTGGAGCAATTCCATGTTCTATCTCTACGCCGACCAGATGATCACCATGTTCCTTCCCTACTTCTACCAGACCGTCACCGAGCTGGGATACCCAGCCAGCCGGACCGAGCACCTCGCTGGGTTGCTCCAGTACGACGACACCAGCGGCATTCCTCCGGATCTCCTGCCACCCGGCGTCGATCCTGTCTTCGATCCCGAAGCCATGCGGGACATCGGAGATTGGGTGGCCGGCCAAGGCAAGAGCATCATGTTCATCTACGGTGAATACGATCCCTGGACTGCCGGCATGTTCAGACTGGGACAGGCAGTCGATTCGTATTCCTTCACTGTTCCGCATGGCAACCACTCCTCGGTCATCGACATGCTGCCGGAGCCCCAGCAGAGCGAAGCGCTGCAGATTCTTCGCCGGTGGGCACGGCTGCCAGCAGAAGGCTCCGGCGATAGCTCCAAGCGTGCTGCGGTACGCCAGACACGCGAGCCGCCGCTGCCAGCCGCCGTTCCGGTATTCTTCCATCTGTAGAAATCCTTCCCCTTGCACCTGTGCCCCTTGCACCGGGCACGTACCTGCCGAGATAGCCTTCCTCAACCAAGGAGGCTCGCATGGGCTTTAACCCGCTCCAAGAAAAAGGCATCCCGATTGACAAGCAGCTCGGAAGCTGGTCCGAGCTCAACGTCAAGCCGTACAACAAGCGCAGCGTGCACCCGTATACTCGCGCTCGCGTCATCCTGATGAACGGCATCGAGGTGGAGGGAGCCCTCTTTTCTCACCAATTCGCCCGTCATTGCGACCACCCCGAGATCAAGGGCAGGCTGGCGCTCATCCGGCGGCTCGAGCAACAGCAGCAAAAGATCGTCAACTGGTTGATTCCGGCCGACGAGAATCCTCTCGAGGTCACCATCGGCTACGAGCAGGTGGCGGTCGATCTCACGGCGTGGGTAGCTCGTCACGAGCCTGATCCCTACCTGCGTCAAGTCTACGAATTCGGGCTTCTCGAGGATTTCGATCACCTGTACCGCTACTCCAATCTGTACGAGTATCTCGAGGACGGAGACGCGCGGGACATCGTCGGAGATCGTACCGAGGTAATGCCTGGACGTCCGACCGTGCTCGAGCACCGCAATCCGTTCGACGATATCCGCAAACACTATGGCAAGGCGACTGTCGATCCGGTGTCGCGTCTGCACGCGCTCACTGTCACCGCGGCCGAGCAGCAGACGATGAATTTCTACATGAACGTCGGCAATCGCCATCCCGATCCCTTGAGCAGATCGCTGTACCAGGAGATTGCTCAGATCGAGGAGCAACACGTCACCCAGTACGAGTGCATGCTCGATCCGCTCGAGTCGTGGTTCCAGCAGCTGCTCTTCCACGAGTACAACGAGTGCTTCCTCTACCACTCGATGATGCAGCAGGAGACCGACCCAGGCATCGAGCGCATTTTCCAGCGCCATCTCGAGATGGAAATCGGCCATCTGCACGCGGCCGAGGAGATGCTCCTCAAGTACGAGGGTATCGAAGCAGGAGAGATTCTGCCCAAGTCGTTGCCGCAGGAGATAGTCTTCGAGCCGAACAAGGACTACCTGCGCGACGTGCTGACGCGGACAGTGCGCTGGCAGAGCCTTGGCACTGATCTCATGCCATTCGATCAGCTGCCCAAGGATGCACCGTATCACACCTACCAGAAGACGGTGAACGACGGCCAGAAGTTCGTTCCGAGCGAGAAGGTAGTCGATCATCTGCGGGCCAAGAAAGGACGCGACTACCGCCTCGAGAGCGAGGGACCTCATCCAATAGGCTTCCTGCAACAGCAGCCACAGCCCTGACTGACGCATGTCTCGACACCCTCGCGAACGAACGCGACAGGGAACGAGGAGAGACGAGCCGAACGAAGTAAGAAAGCAGCCAACGAGGAGGACGTAGCGATGCTGAACATCACAAGGGAGCAGGGCGGCAAGAGCCGACCAATGC
>JAZDLZ010000699.1:0-3602 GCA_043801535.1 Pseudomonadota bacterium | reverse complement strand
AGGACCAAAGACCGAGAACGGCCTGCGCTCCCTCGGGTGCCTTGTCATGTCCATCCGACCGAGACACGTCCACGTCGGGTATCGCTGACGCTCTGGTTTCGCCGCCATCGACGGGGACCAACGAGCAACGATCACACCCGGGCCCTCCTCACTCCTTGCCATCCGGGCGCCTCATCGCCGATACTTTGTTCAAGTTATTCTGCGACGGCTCCTAAAAGGATGAAGCGTCCAGCATGGGCTGCCAGGAAGAGAATGGGGCGGTAGGTCGCGCTGACAGAAAGATGGGTAATTCCACTGAGGTCGCATTTGCGCCATGACAATTCAAGAATGTGGTCCGATACGCAGCTGGGCAATCCTCGGCCTGTATCCAGTGGAGCTCGGTTGCGACACGGGCTGCGCTGGGTCGTTGCTGCTTCGGTTTGCTTCTGGGCAGCGCTGGCAGCAACGTGCCGCCATCCTGCGAGCGGGCCGGCAACGCTGCCACAGCGTTCGAGCAACGCGGCAGCGAAGCTTCAGCCTTCGGTTGCGACCAGCAGGTTGGACGTTGACGGAGACGGTTCTCTCGACGAGGTTCGTTTCGAGGGAGATGGTCGAATCACGGTGAGCATGATCAGGGGGGGGGAGTCTCTCCACGTTGAGGCTCGGTTGCCGGAGCAGTGGGGGCATTCTCGAGTCGTCCTGCGTGTTGAGCAGATCGGCAGCCACCGGCTGCTGGTGGTGGAGTCGTTGCCCGCCGTTGTCGCGGACACTGCAACCTCCGGCAGCGGCATCGCCAATACTGGCGGCACCGCTGACATCGGCGGCGTCCGCAGCGATGGCGCAGGAAATAGCGGCGACAGCGGCGCGGCAGACGACAGCGGTTTCGGCGACGGCGACGGCGACGGCGGCGGCGGCGGCGGCGATGACGTGGTTCCCTCGACGGTGGCATTCTTTGCATGGCGAACCGGCGGTCTCGATTTATTGTGGACAGGCCGGGTTGGAGCAGTCGGAGCGGATGCCGAGTGGAGCAAGCACGTTCGTTTCGACGGCGATCGAGTGTTGCTTTTCGAGGAACGACCAGGAGTCTGCCTTTGCGGTGAGACCAGGTCGCGCCTCAACCTCGAGGCGTTCGATTTTTCGACTGGCCGTTTCCGGCGAGTGGCTCCGTCGATTCCGGCAGTTGCCGGGGCGAAGGCTTCGCTGGTCGCGACCAGCGAACATCAGCGGGTCGCGTATCCGGCTGGTTTGAGCACCACCGTCCGTCCGCACGTCTTTCATGTCAAGGCCGCCAGTACTCAGGCGGGGGATAATGGTTGCGCCGAAGGTCTTGCCACACCGCTCGAGGTCGAGGATGGCGATCTCGCAACCGCATGGAGCGAGGATCATGCCGGATTTGGCGAGGGCGAGTTCCTTCTCGCCCGGTCGTCGATCAAAGATGTCAGAGTAGTGGCAGTGCGGCTGGTGCCTGGCGATGCGGCCTCGGAGGAGGCGTTTGCCGCGGCCAATCGTCTCAGGAGCTTCGTTCTTGCGACTGATGGCGGCCGCGCATTCAGGGTGCGGATTCCTGTCGATCCTGCTGCTACCACCGGACGATACTCCGACCACTACTGGGTCGTGTTTCCAGAGCCCGTCGCCGCTTCGTGCGTGAGCTTGTCCGTCGAGGATGTCTATCCGGGCAAGAGCGCTGCTCCTCCCGGCGATCTCGGCCGAACGGCGGTTTCCGAGCTCGCGGTTCTGACGGATCTCGATGCTGGGAGCGAGCAGTCGTTGGCGGCACTTGCCGAAAAAGTAGCATCGGGCAGCAGCGGAGCCGCTGACGCCGAGAGCGTTCTCAGGGCTTTCGGTGACAATGGAGTCCGGGCGCTGGTGGCGGCCGCCGACCGTTGTGCTGATGCCCATCCGGCGGGGCGGAGACTGCTTCGGCTGGCCATCGCTCGACTGGCTTCCCCCCTGGGTGCTGGCGAGCTTGCTCGTGGGCTCCGTGACGCCCGCGAGGAGCCGGCAAGCCGGCGGAGAATTGGCGAGGAGGAGGAGGAGGAGGAGGAGGAGGAGGAGGAGGAGGAGGAGGTGGTGGTGGTGGTGGCGGCGGCGGCTAGCGTGGGCGATGCAGCTCTCTACGAGAAGGGGCTCGTCAAGATGGGAGGCCAGGCGTTGCCGGAAATGGCCAGTCTGCTCGCCGATGCCGGTGCACCGGATCAGACAAGAGCCAGTGCCGCCAAGATACTGGGGCAGATTGCGTCGTCCGAAGCGACCAGGGTTCTGCTCGAAGCAGCTGGACGAGGAACGCCGGCGTCGCGCCGGGCAGTGGCACTGGCGCTCGGTAGCCGGCCATCTGGCGAGCTGCCAGCAATCGTCGACGCCGCAGTTGCCGCGGCACAGGTTACCGCCAATGGAGATTCCTCTCGGGAGGCGGATCTGTGGATTGCCGTCCTCCATCTCGTCCGTCGTTCCAAGTCCGATTCCGCGTTGACAATGGTTGCCGACGCCGTTGCCGAACGGCTCGAGAGCGCCACGGTCTACGAGGTTCGCTACCGTCTCGCCCAGCTTGCTGCCTCGCTGGCAGCGCAGCAGCGGCAGCAGCAAGCGGCCAGAAAGACCCTGCTTGGCATCCTGACGGCGACCGCCGCGGAGCCTGCCATCCGCCAAGTCGCCATCGAGGAATTGGCGGAGGCGAGCAGCGTGGACGTGACAGTGTTTCGAGCTCTCGTTGGCAGTCTCGGAGATCCCGATCCAGGAGTGAGAGCGGCGGCCGCGTCGGTGCTGGCGTCGACGGCGGGTGTGGCGTCACACCTGGATGCCGCGAGCCTTGCGAATCTCGACGATGCTCTGCTCGCTCGTCTTGCCGGCGACGAGTGGCCAATGGTGCGCCAGCAGGCAACGAGCGCGTTGGCCGGTCGTTGTCCACAGCAGAATCTGGCCAAGAATCTGGCGAGCGCTCTATACCAGGCAGTCGAGCGCGATCCGGACACGGAGGTAAGGAAGGCAGCCTTGAGCGCGCTGGTGCAGTGTCGACAACGTCGGATCGGCGATCGCTTGCTGGAGCTGGTGCGCGAGCACCATTCGAGAGGCGAGCTGCGCGAGCACGCTGCCATGCTTCTGGGAGTGCTCGGCGACCGCAGTCTCGTACCACGGATGGCCGAGCTCCTCGAGGCGGCCTTGGAAGTTGCACCGGAATCGGGCCTGGTCGAGCGCATTGGCGCCGCGCTTGCTCGTTCTCTGGGCAACCTGGGTGACGAACGCGCTGCTGGTGCGCTGCTTGCCGCCACGACATTCCCCCGGAGTGCGCTCTTGCAGGCCAGCGCCGCCGAAGCGCTCGCCGTTCTCTGTCCGTCCGGAGCGAGCGCTGCCTTGCGCGAGGCGTCGTCGTCAACCGTGCCACTGGTGGCGCGGGCTGCCAGCGTAGGGCTGGAGCAGTGCAAAAGGTAGCTCTCGGGGGGGGGCGGGTTGTGCCGGTGCGTGCGTGCGGTGTGACAGGTTTGTTCGGGTGTGTCCCGGAGAGTCGACGGCGATTGCTCGATCGACGGTGGCCAACCGATTGATTTGATCCGGGATTCCGGCCGCCTATTCAGGTGCGAGCCGTACCGGGGGGGCTGTTCCAGTTTCTGGTTCCTTGTCCCTAGTTC